>JARFRB010000047.1 GCA_029287455.1 Pelagibius litoralis
GCCCAACGCCAAAACGCTAAACGCCAAACAGCCAAAACCCCGCGAAGCAAACAAGGGTCATTCCTCACAAGACATCACGCGACAAAAAAACCCGGCCGGCATCCAACAAGGACACCAGCCAAACATTCAGACACGCGAAACCAGCAGGAAAAACCCCGTCAAAGCAGGCATAAACCCGCCAAAACAAAAGACCCGCCGCCCGCGCATCCCTTCCAAAACAACCAACAATGTCAAACAACGATCGCAACCCCCGAAGAGGCCGCAGAAAGCAGCAGCGCGATCCGGACCCAAGCCCGTCACCGCGCTGCGGGCCGGTGTATAGGCCCCCGCCCTTGTCCTGTCAAACGCTTTATTGCGTTTTTTTGTCCGAAACCGGGGGCTCACCCGAACCCTTTTCGATCAGGCTCGATCCTCGCGGCGGCGATATCCTCCAAGCTTCGCGAAACCCAACGGAACGCCTGGCGAACATGGTTAAGGGTTTCGCAAGAAAGGTCGCTTAGACTGTCCGAAATCGGGCGTTTTGCCGTTGACAACTTCGGCACCGCCCAGGCATTTTCATTCGGGTGCGTTTGAAATCCTTGAAACAACCCTCGGAAAACATTGAGCAAACCGAGGCCTGGGGTGAGAGGGTTTCAAGCGGTCTTTTGGGGGTAAGTGAGAGGTTCCGCCAGTGACGAATCGCTTTGAGCGCGAGAGGGGTGAGCGCGCGTTCGAAACACGTCTGCATTGGAGCGTGGGTGGGAGCTTGGCGGTCGTTGTGGTGGCCGCCGGCATCATGAGCCACGGCGAAACCGGGCGGGGCACGCCGGAGGCCGAGGCCGCCCCCATGCTGGCGCTGGACCTCGAAGCACAAGCCTCCCCGCTCCATCAAGTCATGCTGACCACCGCCTACGCCGCCCCTGGCGGCCTGAGCTTGGACCCGGCCCTGGAAAACGTTTTGGGCGGGAACGCCTTGGGCGATAGCTTGGGCGATGCCTTGGCGGGGGGCTTTCGGCGCACCATCGAGGTGAAGTCGGGCGATACCTTGATGGCACTGCTGGTGGACGCCGGCGCCGACAGGCGCGACGCCCACAACGCCATCACCGCCCTTTCCGACGTCTTCAAGCCGCGCGACCTAAGGCCGGGGCATGCCATCGAGGTTGCTTTCGCCGACGTGGTTGAGCAGGGCAGCACCGAGGAAACTGCGCCGCCGCTCTTGTCCTTCCGGCTCAACCCCAGCGTCGAGGAAAGCGTCGAAGTCGTGCGCCAGGCCGACGCGAGCTATCAGGCTGCGTCGATCCTGAAGCCCCTCGACCAAGGGGCACGCTCGGCGCGGGGCGAGATTTCCTCCAGCCTGTTCGAGGCCGCGCGCGCCAGCGGCTTACCCCACGCGCCCCTGACAAAAACCATCCGCGCCTTCAGCTTCGAGGTTGATTTCCAGCGCGACATCAAATCCGGCGACCGCTTCGATATTTTCTATGAAAGCTTCACCGACGAGAGCGGCGCGGAAATCAAGACCGGCGAGGTGCTCTTCGCCGAATTGGTGCTGAGCGGCACCGAATTGCGGGCCTATCGCTATACACCGGCCAGCGGTGTGACCGACTATTTCAACGAAGAGGGGAAATCGGTGCGGCGCGCCCTGCTGCGCACCCCGATCGACGGCGCGCGCATGTCCTCGGGCTTCGGCATGCGCAAGCACCCCATCCTCGGCTACTCGAAGATGCACAAGGGCGTGGATTTCGCCGCCGCCCGCGGAACCCCGATCTACGCGGCGGGCGACGGTGTTGTCGAGAAAGCCGGCCGCAATGGTGGCTATGGCAATTACATCCGCCTGCGCCACAGCGGCGCCTATAAAACCGCCTACGCCCATCTGAAGGGCTTCGCTAAGGGCGTTAAATCCGGAGCCAGGGTGCGTCAGGGCCAAGTCATTGGCTACGTTGGCAGCACAGGGCGCTCCACGGGTCCGCATCTGCACTACGAAGTGCTGGTCAGCGGCCGCCAGGTGAACCCGGGCAGCGTGAAGCTGCCGAGCGGCGAGACCCTGGCGGGCGAAGACCTGAAGCGCTTCAAGGGCGTCATGGCGGAGATCGACCGCCGCCGCTCGGCGCTCGTCGCCACACAGGTCGCCGAAACCCAGGGCTGCGCCGTGACCGGCCCCGCCCCCTCCTTGAAGGACCTCGGCGAGACGGATCTCCGCGACTGCTAAAGGCGGGCGCTTTGCGCCGACTTTAGGCCGCCTCGACCATCTCCCCATTGACCATCAAGCCGCCTTCCCCGGTGGTCACTTGGACCGTGTCGCCGTCGGCGATCTTTCCAGCCAGGATCATCTGAGCCAGCGGATTTTGCAGCTCACGCTGAATCACCCGCCGCAAAGGCCGGGCGCCATAGACCGGATCGTAACCGGCATTCGCGAGCCATTCCTTCGCCGCACCATCCAGGCTGAGAGCGATCTTCCGGTCCGCGAGCAGCGTCTCAAGCGCGCGGAGTTGGATTTCCACGATGCTCGTCATCTGCGCACGGGTCAGGCGATGGAAGAGCAGAATTTCGTCCAGCCGGTTCAAGAACTCCGGCCGGAAAGCAGCCCGAACCACCTCCATCACCTGGCCGCGAACCGCGTCGCTATCCTGACCCTCCGGCTGGCCTGCCAGGACCTCCGCACCCAGGTTCGAGGTCAGCACGATCAGGGTGTTGCGGAAATCGACGGTGCGCCCCTGCCCATCGGTTAGGCGCCCGTCGTCGAGCACCTGCAGCAGCACGTTGAACACATCCGGATGCGCCTTCTCGACTTCGTCGAAGAGCACCACCTGATAAGGCCGGCGACGCACAGCCTCGGTCAGCGCCCCGCCCTCCTCGTAACCGACGTAGCCTGGAGGGGCGCCGATCATGCGCGCGACCGCGTGCTTTTCCATGTACTCGGACATGTCCAGGCGGATCATCGCCTGCTCGTCGTCAAACAGGAAGCGGGCCAAGGCCTTGGTAAGTTCCGTCTTGCCCACGCCGGTCGGCCCGAGAAAGAGGAACGACCCGATCGGCCGATGCGGGTCCTGCAGTCCGGCGCGCGCGCGCCTGACCGCGTTGGAGATCGCGGTGATCGCCTCGTCTTGGCCAATCACGCTCGCCCGCAGGGCCGACTCCATGTTCAAGAGCTTCTCGCGCTCGCCTTCGAGCATCTTATCGACGGGGATGCCGGTCCAGCGGGAAACCACCGCGGCGATCTGCCCGTCGGTGACCTCCTCGTTGAGCATCTGGCGCTCCTCGGCCTGCTGAGAGTCCTCGAGCTGTTTCTCCAGATCCGGGACCACGCCATAACGCAGTTCCGCGGCCCGGTCGAGCCGGCCTTCGCGCTGCGCCGCCTCCATTTCGTGGCGGGCCTGGTCGAGCTGCTCCTTGAGCTTCTGCGCACCGGCGAGCTTGTCCTTCTCTGCCTGCCAGCGCGCGGTCAGTTCCGCCGACTCCTCCTCGAGCTCCGCGAGCTCCAGATCAAGCTTTTCCAAGCGGTCCTTGGAAGCCTTGTCCTGTTCCTTGCGCAAGGCCGCCTGTTCGATCTTGAGCTGGATGATCCGGCGGTCTAGTTCGTCGATATCCTCAGGCTTGGAGTCCACCTCCATGCGCAGCCGGGCGGAGGCTTCGTCCACCAGATCGATGGCCTTGTCCGGCAGGAACCGGTCGGTGATGTAGCGGTTCGACAGGGTCGCCGCGGACACCAGCGCCGAATCGGTGATTCGCACGCCGTGGTGCAACTCGTATTTCTCCTTCAGCCCGCGCAGGATCGAGATCGTGTCCTCGACCGTTGGCTCAGGGATGAAGACCGGCTGGAAGCGCCGCGCCAGGGCCGCGTCCTTTTCGATATGCTTGCGGTATTCGTCGAGGGTGGTGGCCCCAACGCAATGCAACTCGCCACGCGCCAG
>JARFRB010000125.1 GCA_029287455.1 Pelagibius litoralis
GGTTTGTCCGGCGCCGCCAAGGATTTAACGCGAAAAGTCATGAAACGCAGATCACGTAAGCCCGATATCGCTTCTTCGGGCAAGTCCGCCGAGAAGGATCCGTTTGAGATCCTGAAGCCTCATCCGGGGCCCCTAGGGCGGATCCGCAACTACTTCCTGGCTGGCGTCCTGGTTACCGCGCCGATCGCTATCACCATCTGGCTGACCTGGGAATTCATAGCTTTCGTCGACGACAGCGTCAGGCCCTTGGTGCCGCGGCAATGGGATCCCTCAACCTATCTGCCCTTCTCCGTTCCGGGGCTTGGCGTCTTGTTGGTGGTGGTGTTCCTGATACTCGTGGGCATGCTGGCCGCCGGGTTCGTGGGGCGCATGGTGGTTCGTCAGGGCGAGCGGGTGCTGGCGCGCGTTCCCGTGGTGCGCAGCATCTACAGCGCAACGAAACAAATCTTCGAAACAGTCTTGGCGCAGCGATCCCAGGCCTTCCGGCAGGTGGCCCTTGTGGAATATCCCTCGCGCGGTACCTGGGCGATTGGCTTCGTCACCGGCTCGACAGAAGGCGAGGTCCAGCGCGTTACCGAGGGCAGCGTGGTCTCGGTCTTCGTGCCGGCGACGCCAAACCCCACCACGGGCTTCCTGTTATTCCTACCGAAGGATGAGGTCCGGCTGTTGGATCTGAGCGTCGAGCAGGGCCTTAAGCTCGTCGTCTCTGGCGGCATAGTCGTGCCGTCCGACGAAGACCGGCCGACCGCCCTGGCCATGGCGGCCTTGGAGCAGCAGAAAGCCGCGGCCAAAAAGGGGGGCAAGCCCCGGATCAGCCTGCTGCGGCGTGTGCGGAATTACTTCCTGGCGGGGATTCTCGTGACCGCCCCGATCTCGATCACCTTCTGGCTGGCGTCGCGTTTCCTCAACTTCGTGGACGCGCGGATCACGCCGCTGATTCCGCCTCAGTGGAATCCTGAAACCTATTTGCCCTTTGGCGTCCCAGGGCTCGGCTTGGTGGTCGTTGTGATCGTATTGACCTTGGTCGGGATGTTCGCGGCGGGCATGGTCGGGCGATCGATCATGCGCACCAGCGAATGGGTCCTGGCCCGGTTACCGGTGGTGCGGAGCATCTATGGCGCGCTGAAGCAGATCATGCAGACCATTATGGCGCAGAAGTCCGATGCCTTTCGGGAATGCGTGCTGCTGCAATATCCGCGCAAGGGATCTTGGGCCATTGGCTTCATCACCGGCCAGACCGAAGGGCACGTGCAGTCGCTTACCGAGCGGCGCGTGGTCAACATCTTCATGCCGACGACGCCTAACCCGACCTCCGGCTTCTTGCTCTTCGTGCCCGGAGACGAACTCATCCATCTGACCATGACGGTGGAGGAAGGGCTGAAAATGGTTGTTTCCGGCGGCATCGTCGTGCCGCCCGACCGCGGCGCGCCAGGCTATGAGGAGCGCCAGCGCCAACGCGCCGAGGATCCCGACTCCGACCCCGACGACTTCGGCCATGCCGTCCGCCGCCTCGCGGAAGGGAATTAGTCAGGCACCCTCACCCCGAGCGCAGATACCGCACCGCGACGTCGCGTTCGAAGAGATAGAGCAGGATCCGCAAAGCCTGGCCGCGCGGGCTGGTGAGGTCGGGGTCGCGCTCGTGGATCAGGCGGGCGTCATCGCGAGCGGCGGCGAGCAGGTCGCCGTCGTGGGTCAGGTCGGCGAGCCTGAAACTGGGCAAGCCGCTCTGGCGCGTGCCCAGGACTTCCCCGGCGCCGCGCAGTTCAAGGTCCTTCTCCGCGATACGGAAGCCGTCGGCGGTTTCGCGCATGATCTTCAGCCTTTCCTGCGCCGCGCCGCTGAGGGGGCCTTGGTAGAGCAGGAGGCAGGTCGAATGGGCCGTGCCGCGCCCGATGCGCCCGCGCAGCTGATGCAGTTGGGCCAGGCCGAAGCGTTCGGCATGCTCGATCACCATCACGCTGGCGCTGGGCACGTCCACGCCCACCTCGATCACCGTGGTAGCTACTATCTAGTCGGTCGCGCCTTCCGCGAAGCTTTCCATGACGGCGTCTTTCTCGCGCGGGCTCAGGCGGCCATGAGCGAGGCCGACCCGATCGCCGAAGAGGCCGTGCAGCTGGGCGAAGCGCTCCTCGGTGGCCGCGAGGTCGCTGGTCTCCGACTCTTCCACCAAGGGACAGACCCAGTAGACCTTGGTTCCGGAGGCGAGGGCGCGGCCGACCCCGGCCACCACGTCTTCCAGCCGGTCGAGAGGCAGGGTGCGGGTGTCGATGGGCGGCCGCCCGGCTGGCTTTTCCGTCAGGCGTGATACCTCCATGTCGCCGTAGGAGGTGAGCAATAGCGTGCGGGGAATGGGTGTCGCGGTCATCACCAGAACATCGGCCGCGCGGCCCTTGGAGGCCAGTGTCATGCGCTGATGCACCCCGAAGCGATGCTGTTCATCGATCACCGCCAAGGCCAGGTCCGCGAAGGCGACATCCTTCTGAAACAGCGCATGGGTGCCTACGATGAGATGCGTCTCGCCGCTCTCGATGGCGGACAAGGCCGCCGCGCGTGCCTTGCCCTTATCGCGGCCGGTCAGCAGCAGGGTCTCCAGGCCGGTTGCCGCCGCCAGGGGCTGCATGGTCTGATAGTGCTGGCGCGCAAGGATTTCGGTTGGAGCCATGATGGCAGCCTGGTGGCCTGCCTCCACCGCCGTCAGCATGGCCAGAAGCGCCACGATGGTCTTGCCGCTGCCCACGTCGCCTTGCAGCAGCCGCAGCATGGCCGTCTCCGATTTCATGTCCGCCGAGATTTCGGCCCAGGCTTGCCGCTGGGACATGGTCAGGCTAAAGGGCAGGGCGGCCAAGACCGGATCTGTCAAGCGCCCGTCCCCGACAACGCCGCGTCCCCGGTTCTTGCGCTGATGCGCTCGAATCAGGGCCAGGGCGAGTTGATTGGCCAGCAATTCGTCATAGGCAAGGCGGCGGCGGGCAGGGGCCTCCGGCACGAGGTCGCTTTCTTCGCCCGGGGCATGTGCCTGGATGAGCGCCGCTCTCCAGCCCTGCCAGTGTTGCTTGGCATGCCATGGACCGTCCTGCCATTCGGGAAGCTCGGGCGCACGGGCGAGCGCGGCGGTGACAGCCTTCGCGACCACTTTCAAGGAAAGGCCGGCGGTCAGCGGATAGACCGGCTCGACGCTTTGCAGGGCCGTGCGTTCCGCGACCGTGCCGATGTGATCGGGATGACTCATTTGCAGGCGGCCGCCGAAGCGTTCCAGCCGCCCGCTAACGACACGCTCCTCTCCCACGGGCAGGATCTTCTTCAAATAATCCGGGTGGGCATGGAAGAAGACGAGTTCGATCTCGCCCGTGGCATCCCCCGCGATAATCCGGTAGGGCTGGCGCTTCGTCTGGCAGGGAAAGTGGTTGCGAATATGGACCGTGAGCGTCGCTACCCGCCCGGCTTCAGCTTCGGCTGCGGTGGGGGCATAGCGGCGGTCGATCAGGCCGCTCGGCAGGTGCCAGCAAAGATCGACGACCCGCCCGCCAACCAATTTCTCGAAGAGCTTCGCCAGGCGCGGGCCGACCCCAGGCAAGGTGGTGATCTCGGCGAAAAGCGGGTTGAGAATATCTGGACGCAACGCTATGGCCCTCGTTGGAGCCCGAGGCGACTCGTTTAGCGTGGCCACGGGCGCTGACAGACTGAACCGATCGCCCTATATCGTCCAGCAGCAAGCTTGGCAGGAAAGAGAAACGGCGAAAATGATTGAGACGGAGACCACGGAAACGCGCCGCAAGCGCTTGCGCTTCAGGAGCTGGCATCGCGGCACCCGCGAAATGGACCTCTTGGTCGGAAATTTCGCGGATGCGAACTTGGCCAGCTTCGACGACGCCCAGCTCGATCGCTTCGAGGCGCTCTTGCTCGAAAGCGATCCGGACCTCTACAACTGGATGATTGGCCGCGCCGATCCTCCTGAAGAGCTGGATCACGACGTAATGAAGCTGCTGCGTGACTTTAAATATCCATCGTTAAAAGACTGAAATTGCTGGATCAGATATTTCCAAAAACGGGCCGGGTTCTGCTCGCGAACGCTCCGGAGGGCTTGGACGCCGTCTTGCTTGGCGCGCTCGCGCACGGACGAAAAGGCCGGCCTGTCCTGCACGTGGCGCGCGACGATGCCCGCATGGCGCTGCTGGCGGAAGCTCTCTCGTTCTTCGCTCCCAGTACGGAGGTCGTGCGAATTCCCGCCTGGGATTGCTTGCCCTATGACCGGGTGAGCCCGCATCGGGATATCGTCGCCGAGCGCCTTTCCGGCTTTGCGCGTTTGCTGGACAAGCGGCCGGCGCCCGGCGGCTTGGTCGTGCTAACCACGGTAAATGCCCTCTTGCAGAAGGTCCCGCCCCGCGCGGTCCTGACAGGGCGGTCTTTATCCCTGCAGCCTGGTGAGACCATTCCGGCTGAGCGGCTCACGGGATTTCTTGGCCACAACGGCTATCTGCGGGTCGAGACCGTGGGCGAGCCGGGGGAATACGCCTTGCGGGGCGGTATCGTGGACGTCTTTCCGGCCGGTGCGGAGCAGCCCCTGCGGCTGGATTTCTTCGGCGATGAGCTGGAATCCCTCCGCACCTTCGATCCTCTCACCCAGATCAGTACCGGGACGGCCGGGCGCCTGATGCTTCGACCTGTCGGCGAGGTTCTGCTGGAAGAAGACGCGATCGAGAGGTTTCGCGGCGGCTACCGCGCCGCCTTCGGTGCCGTGACCGGCGAGGACCCGCTCTACGAGGCGGTCAGCGAAGGCCGCCCGCATCCGGGCATGGAGCATTGGCTGCCCCTGTTCTACGAGCGGCTGGAAACTCTACTGGATTATCTGCCGGATGCGCCCATCACTCTCGATCATCAGGCCGAGGAGGCACGCGACGCCCGGCTGGAGATGATCGCCGATTTTTACCAAGCGCGCTTTGGAATGGCCGGAACCCAGGCGGGTGCAAGCGTCTACAAGCCTCTGCCGCCTGAGCGGCTATATCTCGATGCAGCGGAATGGGAGCGCCTGCTGGGTAAGCACCCGGTCACACTGTTCTCGCCATTCGACGCTCCGGAGCACTTGGACGGCGTGCGCTCGGCCGGCGGGCGAAGGGGGCAGGACTTCGCGGAAGCGCGCGCCGCCTCCGAGGGCCAGCTTTACGACGCGGTGTCGGGGTTCATCGCCGAGGAACAGCGCAGGGGCCGGAAAGTCCTCATCGCCGGCTACAGCACCGGCTCGAGGGAGCGGCTGGGTCACGTTCTGGCCGAACATGGCTTGAAGCAGACCGCCAAGCTTGATGCTTGGGCCGAGAGTAAATCCATTCCTGAGTCGGTAATTGGGCTGATCGTTCTTGGGGTCGAGCGCGGCTTCGGCTGGGACGATGTGACGGTTATCTCCGAGCAAGACATTCTGGGCGAGCGCATTGCCCGCGCTCAGGCCCGGCGGCGGCGGCCGGAGAACTATCTGACCGAGGTCTCGGCCCTCGCGGAAGGCGATTACGTGGTGCACGTGGACCACGGGATCGGGCAGTACGAAGGCCTCGAGGCGTTGGATGTCGGCGGGGCCCCGCACGATTGCGTCAAGATACGCTATCACGGCAGCGACCGGCTCTACGTGCCCGTGGAGAATATCGAGGTGCTATCGCGCTATGGCTCGCAGGATAGCGAAGTGGACCTCGACCGGCTGGGGCAGGGGAACTGGCAGGCCCGCAAGGCCCGGGTCAAGCAGCGCATCAAAGTCGCGGCCGAGCAGTTGATCCGTGTTGCCGCCGCGCGCGAGATGAAGCACACGGACCCAATGCTGCCGGCTGAAGGGCTCTACGACGAATTCAGCGCGCGCTTTCCCTATCCGGAGACCGACGATCAGATCCGCGCCATCGGCGAAGTCCTGGGTGACCTGGGGGCGGGCCGGCCCATGGATCGCCTGGTGTGCGGCGACGTGGGATTTGGCAAGACTGAAGTTGCCTTGCGCGCCGCCTTTGTGGCGGTGATGACGGGGCGGCAGGTTGCCATCGTGGTGCCGACCACTTTGCTGGCCCGCCAGCACACCAAGACCTTCCGCGAGCGCTTCGCCGGGCTGCCGGTGCGCATCGCCCAGCTTTCGCGGCTCGTTGGAACCCGCGAGGCAGCGCAGGTGAAGCAAGAGCTGAAAAGCGGCCAGGTCGATATCCTGATTGGCACTCACGCGGTGTTGAGCAAGTCGGTCGCCTTCAACGACCTTGGCCTGCTGATCGTGGACGAGGAGCAGCATTTCGGTGTGAAGCAGAAGGAGCGGCTTAAAGAACTGCGCGCCGACGTGCATGTCCTCACGCTGACCGCCACGCCGATCCCGCGCACCTTGCAACTCGCCATGTCCGGCGTGAAGGAAATGAGCCTGATCGCCACCCCGCCGGTGGACCGCCTGGCGGTGCGCACTTTCGTGCTTCCCTATGACCCGGTTGTGGTGCGCGAGGCGATCATGCGCGAGCATTTCCGGGGCGGGCAAACCTTCTATGTCTGCCCCCGGATCGAGGACTTGGAGGGCTTGCAAGAGCGCCTCAGCACCCTGGTGCCCGAGGTAAAGGTTGCCGTGGCCCACGGCCGTCTCTCCGCCAGCGCTTTGGAAGAGGTGATGACAGGCTTCGTGGATCATCGCTACGACCTGCTACTTTCCACCAACATTGTGGAGTCCGGGCTGGATATCCCCTCGGCCAACACCATGATCATCCACCGCGCGGACATGTTCGGCTTGGCCCAACTCTATCAACTGCGCGGGCGCATCGGGCGGGCGAAGCAGCGCGGCTACGCCTATCTGACGCTGCCGCCTGGCCGTATTCTCTCTAGCACGGCGGAGAAGCGCCTGCATGTGATGCAGACCCTCGATACCCTGGGTGCCGGCTTTACCTTGGCAAGCCACGACATGGACATTCGCGGGGCGGGGAATCTTCTGGGCGAAGAGCAGTCCGGTCATGTCCGCGAGGTTGGGATCGAGCTTTATCAGCAGCTCCTGGAAGAGGCGGTGGCCAACGCGCGGGCCGGGGCGGGCGAGGCGGAGGCGGAGGGCGACGCCGAGGAGGCCTGGAGCCCGCAAATCAACCTCGGCACCTCGGTCTTGATTCCCGAGCGCTACGTGCCCGACCTGCATGTGCGCATGGGGCTCTATCGCCGCGCGGCCAGCCTGGTGGACCGGGCGGAAGTGGACGCCTTTGCCGCCGAGCTGATCGACCGTTTCGGCGCTTTGCCGCAGGAAGTCGAGAACCTGCTGCAAATCCTATCGATCAAGCAGCTTTGCCGCGACGCCGGGGTGGAGAAGCTGGATGCGGGACCGAAGGGTGCCGTGGTGGCTTTTCGTGGCGACAGCTTCGCCAATCCCGCGGGCCTGGTGGGCTTCATTCAATCCCAGCCGGGGAAGGTGAAGCTAAGGCCCGACCACAAGCTGGTCTATCAGCGGCAATGGGAAAGCGCGAGCGAGCGCGCCATCGGCGTGCGCCACCTGCTCGAACGCTTGGCGGGAATCGCGGCGCGAACGGCCGCGTGAGCCCCGATCAGCGGGTGATGGTGATCTCGGAGGTGGCGGTCATATTGACGTTCAACATTCCGAACATTGCACCGACGACCGGTGTGTGGGTGTAGTTGACCACGACCTGGACTGTGGAGCCCGGGATATTGTCGGGCAGGAAGCTCGCGGTCGCCGTGGCACCAGAACCGGTAAGCAGCGCGTTGTTTAGCGCCCAGGTTTCCAAGGCCGCCTCCGTGACCGGCGCGTTGGATGCAGCGCCCCGCACCGCGCCGTAGCGCGCGGCTTCACTTACGGCGTGGCTGATCGTGGAGTGCCTGTAGGCTGCGTAGCCGACTTCAAAGAATCCAATGAACAGGAGAAGGAAGGCAGGGGCCACAATCGCGAATTCGATCATGCTGCCGCCGCTGCGGTCCTTCCAGAGGCGCCCTGTGCGCCAAACGCCACGAAATCTGCTCATGTTACTGGACCCTGACGATTGAGGTTCGAGTTAGGGTAATGTCGTTCTGGCCCGTGAAGGGCTGAAGCAACGTCATGTTCGTCGTGCCGACGAGGGTCAGTTCGACAAAGGTTCCCGCTGCTTCACCGCCGCTGCAGGTGGACCCGCAGGTGGTTTCGGTGCTGTCGGGGCAGCCGCAGAAGTTCCGGGCCGCGGCGGTAACCTCAAGGGCACCGCGCTCTCCATCAGTGACGGCACGGTTGAAGTATTCCTCCAATCCCTGCAGTTCGACCAGCGTCGTGTCGGACGCGGTGATCGGATCGTGAAGCAGTCGCTGGGTGCCGGTATGTGCGGCGGATTCCAAGCGTTGCGCCTGCACGTAGGCCATTCCGAGATCGATCGCGCCCACAAGCATCAGGGCAAGCATCGGCGCGACGATCGCGAATTCCACCGCTGCCATCCCGCGGATGCAGGAGAACAGGGACGAGACGCGAAGGGTGCTTAGCTTGATCATCGATCGGTCTCCTCGACTACTCGACTAAGCGCGCGAAGTTGCGCTGGGGCAGCAAGCTGGCGGCGTAACTTCCATCGATCGTGGTGTTGCCGGCGAAGACGATCTCGTCGGCTACGATGGCCACCCTGGATTCGCTGCCTGTGGCGCCACCTGCGAATTCGACCGAGGTGTTCGGGAAATAGAGGATCCCCTCCAACTCCATGGTCGCTTGGCCCGTGAACTTGTTCTTGGAGTTCCACGGCGCCGCCGGGTCTTGGTAGAAGAGTATATTGGCGTAAGGATCGACGGTGCGCGCCTTCAAGTCGACGATCGCACCGGCTGCGATATCGACTTGAGTAAAGTCGTTGCTGACGCCGGTTAGAAAGAAAGTCACGCCGCCGGCTTCACTGGTCACGGTCGATGTGCTGGAGACCTTAATGTCGGCCCCATCCATGTAGTAGATACCGCTGGCGAAGGTGACGTTTCCTCCGGAAACCGAGATATCGCCGCAATAGGTACCCGGGTAAAAGGTCACATTGCCACTGCTCACAGTATACTTGGTTGTGTGATCGCAAGACCCGATCTCAGAATCTGTGGGGAACGGGGAGCCGGACATGGGGTCGCCATAATCTGCCAGGTACTTTTCGGCTTGCGGGTTCACGCAAGGCCCATCCGAACCACCGTTCACGGCGATCGACGTAGCGTTAAGACAGGAGGTTCCGCTCTGATCCAAAGCGGCGTCGGGGTGGTCGGAGTTGACAACCACGCCGCAGCCGAGATCGACCTGCGCGCCGCCGACCACGCTCATGGTTGCTCTCTCGGAAGGATCCAAGGCCCAAATGCAGGCCTCGGAAACCACTGCCATCGCCACGGCGCGCGCTTGAATGTTGGGCGTGCCGTTCCAAAATACGCCAGAGAAATAGAGCGGTGCCGGTTCGGTCAGAATGACCTCAACGGCGCGTGTGTCGCCGGTTGCCACGCCACTTGTGGGCGGGTAGTTGACGGTGATGGTCCCGGTGTAGCCATTACGTCCGGCTGCATCGTTGGCGCGTACTTCCAATTGCGGCTGGGAGGCGGTGTTGCTCAAACCCTGCTCGGCAATGTTGAGCGCCGCCGCGTATGCAGCGGAGTCCGCCGCCACCTGTGCTTCCTTTTTCGCGTGGTACCAGGTCGCGACGTCCATGGTGACCCCGGACGCACCGACGATCGCAGGCATTCCGAGGCCCACAATAATGGCGACATTGCCTCCACTGTCGCGAAGTATCCGCGCGAGACGGTGGCGAATATGGGCCGCTAAGCCGCCAGAAACGGCGGTCGGCGCGACATGAGCACTGCGAGACATGGAAATCCCCCATGAAACTAGATGACTAAATCCAGTTGTCAGGGTGTACACCAACCGATGGGGGAACAAGTTCGCTTCGGATATAACTCTTTTTTAATGATCCTAAAGGAAGAGTTAAGAATTTGCCCGAAAGAAAGGGTTCTGAAGCCCTCCTGGGAGTCAATCCTACCCTTGAATCAACGGGTAATGGTCATCTCCGAGGCCGCGGTCATGTTCACGTTCAATACGCCGAAAAGGGTCCCGATCATTGGCGTGTGCGCGTAAGTCACACTGACCTGCACTGTCGAGCCTGGAAGATTGTCCGGGGAGAAGCTGGCGGTGGCTGTGGCGCCTGTGCCGGTCAGAAGGGCGTTGTTGAGTGCCCAGACTTCCAGATTATTTGCACCGATCGGTGAGTTGGAGGCAGCGCCGCGCACCGCCCCGTAACGTGCCGCCTCGGCTACCGCGTGACTGACGGTGGAGTGGCGGTAGGCAGCGTAGCCGACCTCGAAGAAGCCGAGAAGCAAGAGAAAGAAGGCCGGCGCGACGATCGCGAACTCGACCATGCTGACGCCGTCGCTATTGCGCCAGAGGGATGAGAATTCTCGGCGATTTCGAAGCTTGTTCATTCTATTCCACCCTCACAATGGAGGTGCGGGTCAAGGTCACGCTTGATTTTCCAGTGAAGGGGTAGGAAAGGGTCATGTTCGAGGTTCCAACCATCGTCAGTTCCACGAAAGTGCCAGCACCTTCACCGCCACTGCAGGTCGTACCGCAACTCACTTCGTTTCCGTCAGGACAGCCGCAGAAGTTTCTGGCGTTGGCGGTCACGGGAAGCGCGCCAATTTCGCCGCTGCTGATCGAGCGGTCGTAGTATTCCTCGAGGCCCATAAGCTCAACTGTTGTCGTGTCGGATGCGGATAGGGGATCGTGGAGGACGCGCTGAGTGCCCGAATGAGCTGCGTCTTCCAATTCTTGCCCGTTGACGTAAGCCAAGCCGAGATCGATGGTCCCAACCAACATCAACGCGAGCATGGGCGTCAAAATGGCGAACTCAACCGAGGCCAAGCCCTGGCGGCAGCGTGCCAGGGACGAGGTTTTCAGAGCGGATAGAAAACGCATCACTGTTCCCCTTTGGCTACTCTGCAAGTCGGGCGTAGGTCGTTTCGGGTAGGAGACTCGCTGCGTAATCCCCATCGACGAACGTGTTGCCCACGAAGTTGACCGTGTTCGCCACGATCGCGACTTTAGATTCGATCAGCGAGCTACCGCCGGTAAATTCGACTGAGGCACCTGCAGCCAGGATGATGCCGGTGAGGTTCATTGAGACGCCGCCTGAGAATTTGTTCTTGATGTTGCCGGAGATATTGGGGTCTTGGAAGAAAAGCATATTCGCGTAAGGGCCAGTCGTGATCGCATCCAAGGTGACGATGGCGCCTGATGCGATGTCGACCTGTCCCGCGTAGAAAATGGTCACGGGACCATTTGCGATGAGGCTAGCATTACCGCTGACTTTAAGGTCGCCCTCTATGAAGTATTCCCCCCCCTCGAGTGTCACAGTGCCGCCGGAAATCGAAATCTCACCGCAATAGCGACCCGCTACCAAGGGGTTCGGAGGTGTAGCGGTAATGTTGTATTTTCCATTGGTTAGGCAGGCTCCATAGTCGCCCGCGTTGGGAAAGGGTAGACCACCCAAGGGGTTGCCGTAATTCGCCGTGTATCTCTCGGGCTCGGGCGTGACGCACCCACCGGTGTATTCCCCCGCGACGGAGATGGAAGTCGCGACAAGGCAGGAGTTGCCGGATTGGTTCAGCGCGGCCTGGGGGTCATTTGAGTTGACCACCACACCGCAATCCAGGTCCACGTTAGCACCGCCTGACACATTTAGAGCTGCGCGTTCAGTTGGGTCTAAGGCCCAGACGCAAGCGTCCGTGACAACCGCAATTGCGACGGCGCGCGCCTGAATATTCGGTGCGCCATTCCAGAAAACGCTGGTGAAGTAGAGCGGAGCGGGCTCGGTCAGAATGGCTTCAACCGCGCGGTTATTGCCGACGGCGACCCCGCTAGATGGGGGAAAGTTAAGGACGACCGTGCCGGTGTAGCCATTGCGCCCGGCCGCGTCGTTCGCCCGCACCTCCATGGGCGGCTTGGTCGCGGTGCCGTCGAGACCTTGCTCAGCGAGATTCAGCGCAGCTGCGTAAGCGGCGGCATCGGCGGCGACCTGGGCTTCCTTCTTTGCGTGATACCAGGTGGCCACGTCCATGGTGACGCCAGACGCGCCGACGATTGCCGGCATGCTCAAGCCCACGAGGATCGCCACATTGCCCCGGCGCGCCTTCCAGAGCTTGCTTGGGAAATCAAGCAACCGCTCCAAAGGATTTCGACTGGCATTCCTTGCCCGAGTTTCATGCTTTCCAAGCATGGTGTTACACCTCTTTTGAACCCTTTGCCACTTAGTGGGTAGATTCCCATGCGCGCGGGCGAAGTGCAACGTATCTTCGGCGATATGCCTTTTGGTAGAAGTTTTATAAATGCAGATAAATCAAATAAATAGGGGTTTTATTTCAAGCAAAATAATCGGTTGTTATGAGCATCCTGCGCTGAGGGGTGGAAGCATGCCGCTTCGCGCGAAATCGCCTGGTCCGTAAGGTTGAAAGGCCAGGGTCGTTAATTGTAAGCGCCCCCGGCGACGACTATCCGGTCACCGGTGAGAAAACACCAAGCCCCTCGGGAGGATAACGTTGTCGCCGAGGTGTCCTGGACGGTTCAAGGGAAAAGCCGATGAATCAATCGGCATAATCAGCCCGGTTGTGCGGCGAACTCTTGCTCTGCCGTGTCGAGCATGCGCCGAATCACCTCCGGCGGCTGGGCGCCGGGTAGGGCGTACTTTCCGTTGAAAATGAAGCAGGGGACCCCGGTGATCCCGGCCTGGCGGGCTTGCATATCCTCGGCCTGCACCTCCTGGCGATAAACGTCGCCTTCGAGGAACTGGAGGGTTTGTCCCTCGTCCAGCCCGCCCTCGGCTGCGGCGGCGGCCAAAACCCGGTCGTCGCCGATATCGCGCCCCTTGAGGAAGTATGCCTGGAAAAGCGCTTCCGCCACGGCGTCTTGACGGCCTTGCTCGTCCGCGAAACGCAAGAGCCTATGGGATTGAATGGTGTTCGGGGTGCGGGCGATGCCCCCGAAGTTAAAGGCGATCCCTTCTTCGGCGCCGGCGCTGGCGACCCGATCGTAGATGGCGGCGGCGTTGCGCGGCGTTCCGAACTTTGTCTCTAGATAGAGCCGGCGGTCCATACCGGCTTGCGGCATCTCCGGATTCAATTGGAATGCGCGCCAGTGAATCTCAAGGTCCTCGGCGCCGGTGTGGTCCTCAAGCGCACGCTCCAATCTGCGTTTGCCGATGAAGCACCATGGGCAAATGGTGTCCGAGAAGATATCGATCCGCATGGGTGTCTTTCCTTTCCGCCGGGGCCTTCGCCGCCTTTCACTTTGGCGCCAAGGCAATTAGCGCTTATCGGACATACGCAGGCAGGAGCCAGTCCAGTGCTTAACATAGGTCCTGCTTGGCGGACCTGAAAAGGCCGGGGGTGCCGAATTCACTGAAAAGTGCGCCGGGGTTGCACATACCGCCTTGGCTTCATTTGGCTCTTAGAAAGCCTCGTCTAATAGTAGTATATGATATCGCGAAACGTCCATGAGGGGATGTTGGTGTCGGATGACACAAGCCAGGTCAGCCTTCCCGTTCTCTACACGGATCTAAGGGCCATCTTTTTGGAGGAGCATGCCAAGTGATGGAAAGCCCTCCCTGACCGTCGAGGCCGCCGTGGAGTTCTGCCGCGCTTAAAACCAGGGGCTTCGGCAAACCGAACTTTTCGCGGATTACCTTGCGATGACGGATTTGCTGGCGGAACAAGACGGCAGGCTGCCGCGTCCGACGATCGAATCGTAGAATGGTCCCGCAAGGGCGCCGCCGTGACCGCGTTTCTGAAAGCTGTCTCGATGCAGACCTGGGTGGATCTCGTCAGGCGCCGAACTTTGCGCGAACCGGATAAGGCCCGAAAGCCGCCTGAGTCTTCGGGGCTTTTCCTGGGCGATTTTCCAGGCTAGCGTCGCGCGGTTGCGACCTTTGCGAGGCAAGGCTGAAACAATCAAATGGACGGTCACCAGAATATCTTTGAGATGAGTTTGGATCGGGGCGCGGCGAACCACGTCGCGCTTTCGCCCATCAGTTTTCTTAAACGCGCGGCGGCGGTTTATCCAGAGAAGGCCGCGGTCGTGCATGGAAGAAGCTACAGCTACCGGGAATTCGCCGCGCGGTGCCGCCGCTTGGCCTCGGCGCTTACCAGGCGGGGCATCGGCGCGGGCGACTGCGTGGCGGTGCTCGCCCCGAACGTTCCAGCGCTCCTCGAAGCCCACTATGGCGTCCCCATGGCGGGTGCGATCCTCAATGCGCTGAACGTCCGGCTCGACCCGGCTGCGATCGCCTTTATCCTCGAGCATGGGGAAGCCAAGGCGGTGATCGTCGACCGCGAGCTTGCCCCGGTGATGAGCGAGGCGTTGTCCCGTATCGAGCGGGCGCCGCTTGTCATCGATATCGACGATCCCTTGACGGAAGCGCAAGGCGGCCAGCGCGCCGAGCGCATCGGGGAACTCGACTACGAAGCTTTTCTCGAAGAAGGGGATCCGGAGTTCGACTGGGCCTTGCCGGAAGACGAGTGGTCGGGGATCGCCTTGAACTATACCAGCGGGACGACCGGCAATCCCAAGGGTGTGGTCTATCATCATCGCGGTGCCTACCTGAACGCGGTGGGCAATTCGATCACCCTGGGGCTCGATCGTCACGGCGTCTACCTTTGGACCCTGCCGATGTTCCATTGCAACGGCTGGACTTTCACCTGGGCGGTGACGGCGGCATGCGGCACGCACGTTTGCCTTCGGAGAGTGGAGCCGGCCTTGGTTTTTGAACTGATCGCTCAGAACAGCGTGACCCATATGTGCGGTGCGCCGATCGTTCTCAATCTCTTGGCTCATGCGCCGGCGGAGGCCAAGCGTCCCTTGCCCAACGAGGTCTTGATCGCCACTGGCGGCGCGGCGCCGCCAAGCGCCGTGATCGAAAATATGGAGGCGCAGGGCTTCAAGGTGCTGCACATGTACGGTCTGACGGAAAGCTACGGCCCGGCGACCGTTTGCGCGTGGCAGGTGGCTTGGGATGGGCTCGATGTCACCGCTAAGGTGGGAAAGATGGCGCGGCAAGGTGTCTCCCTTTTGACCCTGGAAACGGCGACGGTCCGAGATCCGGAGACGCTCGCCGAGGTGCCGCACGATGGGGAAACGCTCGGGGAGTTGATGCTTCGCGGCAACACGGTGATGAAGGGCTACTTGAAGAATCCATCGGCGACCGAAAAGGCATTCGCGGGGGGGCTGTTTCATACCGGAGATCTTGGCGTGATCCACCCGGACGGCTACATCGAGGTCAAGGACCGCTCGAAGGACATCATTATTTCAGGTGGCGAGAACGTCTCTTCGCTGGAAGTCGAGGAGGTGCTCTACCGCTTCCCGAAAGTCCTTGAGGCGGCGGTGGTTGCGAAAGCGGATGAAAAATGGGGGGAGACCCCTTGTGCCTTCGTAACGCTAAAGTCCGGCGTGAGCGCCACACCGGAAGAGATCGTCGCCTATTGCCGCGAGCACCTGGCCGGCTTCAAGGTGCCCCGGACCATCGTCTTTGGTGATCTGCCGAAGACCTCGACGGGAAAGATTCAAAAGTACACCCTGCGCGACCGGGCAAACGCGCTGTAAGGTGGAGTGCAAAGCCTTAACGCGGGCTTGCCATGCGCGGGAGGTGGAATGACCTTCGATCTTTCAGGAAAAGCGGCCTTGGTGACCGGGGCTTCAAGCGGCCTTGGATACTTCTTCGCGCTGAGCCTTGCTCGCGCGGGGGCGCGAGTGGCGATTGGCGCGCGCAGGAGCGATCGCTTGGAGCGCCTTGAGGCGGAAATCGCCGCTTTGGACGGCAGGGCGGTGCCCGTGAAGCTGGACGTGCGGGACGCCAAATCGGTGGCGGGCGCGGTGTCCCGCGCCGAGACCGAGCTCGGGCCTCTGTCGATACTGGTCAACAACGCGGGTGTTGCTGTCACCCGGCCCGCCCTTGAGGTGACGGAAGCTGAGTGGGACAGCGTCATCGAAACCAATTTGAAGGGCGCTTGGCTCGTGGCCCAGGAGACGGCGCGGCACATGGTCAAGTTTGGACATGGAGGATCGATCATTAATATCGCCTCGGTCCTCGCGAACCGGGGCTCGGCTCAGCTCTCCAGCTACTGCGCCTCGAAGGCGGGCATCGTTAACTTGACCAGGTCCTTGGCGGTTGAGTTGGCCCGTCACGAGATTCGCGTGAACGCGCTGGCGCCCGGTTACGTAATAACAGAGCTGAACCGGGATTTTCTCGAAGGCCCAGGGGGTGATGCGATTTGTAAACGCATCCCGCAGCGCCGGTTCGGCCAGCCCGGAGATCTTGAGGGTGCCTTGCTGCTTCTTGCCTCGGATGCCTCGCGCTTCATGACGGGCAGCGTTATCACCGTGGACGGGGGACAGTCGGCCGGGCTCTAGCGGGTGCCTGGAGATCCGGGACGTTACTCCCGATCCTGCGGGGCGGTGATGAATGGACTCGTCGGCCAGGTTTCTTCCCAGCTTTCGAAAGCTAGGATCGCGCTGGCGCGCTCGCGGTCCTCGACCATGCGCTCCTTCAAGGCCTCAAGATCCGGGAAGGATATTTCCGGGCGCAGGTAGTCGATCAGCGCCACACGCATGTGTTTTCCATAAAGATCGGCGTTGAAGTCGAGCAAATGCACTTCAAGCAGAGGTGTGTCGTAGCTGAACATCGGACTAATGCCGATGTTCGCCACGCCCGGCAGCCAAACGGTTTCGCCGCCGGTGTCCACGGTCGCGCGAACCGCGTAGACCCCGAAGGCGGGGCGCAGAATCTGCCCAAGGCTAATGTTGGCCGTGGGAAAGCCAAGGTCCCGGCCGCGTTTAGCGCCGTGCTGTATGCGGCCTTCGATCTCCCAGTACCGGCCGAGCAAGAGGGCTGCGCGCGTGGGGTTTCCGGTCTTGAGATACTCCCGCACCAGAGTGGAGGAGTAAGGCTCGCTGCCGGGGCCCGCCACGCGCTTCATCACCGTGACGCCGATCCCCTGCGCGCGGGCCAGGGTTTCCAGCATTTCCGGGGTCCCCCGGCGCTTGCGGCCAAAGTGGAAGTTGTCGCCGACGATGACGTGCCGGGCGCTCAATCCCTGACCGAGCACCCGGGTGATGAAATCCTCCGCTTCCAGATTGGCCAGGCTTCGATCGAAGCGCAGTACGTAGAGTATGTCGACCCCCAAGGCCTCTATCAGCCGCGTCTTGACCCGAAAGGGCGTCAACCGAAAGGGCGGCTGGTCCGGCGCGAAGTAGGCGCGGGGGTGGGGCTCGAAGGTCATAACCGCCGATGGCGCCTCCAGTTCCCGCGCAAGGCGTCTGGTCTTCGCGATGACCTCTTGATGGCCGCGGTGGATCCCATCGAAGTTGCCGATGGCGACCACGGCACCCTTGCTCTCGGCGGCAACCTTCGTGAAATGCCTCAGAATACGCATGGTGGATTTACAGCGAAGCCGATCGGTGCCGTCAAGCGCCGCTGGCTTCAGCTCTCCGGACGGAACCCGCCATAGCCGCCGCGCTGGTAGGCGAGGGGTGTTGATGAGGGGTCATGGGACAGGCGCAGGATCTCGCCGATGAAGATCTCGTGATCGCCGCCGTCGTGCGTCGCGACCACCTGGCATTCGAACCATGCCGCCGCGCCAGGCAAGAGCGGGCAACCGCTTTCCCATGTCTCGAAGGCCACGCCGCGCCACTTGTCCTTGCCGGCCCGCGCAAAACGCCCGGCCAACTCGATCTGGCGGTCGCTGAGAATGCTCACGGTGAAATGCGGGGTCGCCCGGAAGGTTAGAAGGCTGAGCGCGGTGTGACTGAGGCTAAATAGGACGAGGGGCGGGGTCAGGGAAACCGAACTGAAGGAGTTGGCCGTCACGCCGACGGGCTTCCCCGCGCTATCGAGCGTGGCGATCACGGTCACGCCCGTGGTGAAACTGCCAAGCGCCGCGCGGAGGTCGCGGGTATCCGTCGAGCTTGGTATGACGGGAACGGGGGGTCGGCTTTCGCTTTTGGGATGCGACAAGGTGGAGCCCGAAGAGCAAGTGAGGGACGACTGCGCCTCATAATGGCGTTTCAGCCTGGCGAAACAAGCCCTTGCCGCCGCCCTGCGCGGGCAAAACGGCCGAATGGCTCAGCCCCGCGTCACCTCGGGCCAATCTGGCTTACAGCGCCGCGGCCACGGATTCGAAGATTGGAACCAATGCGGTGCCGACTGCTGGGACCGTGGCGGCGAGGACAACCGCGACAACGCCGGCGATCAGGGCGTATTCGATCGCCGTGACCCCGTCTTCGCGATTGAGGGTTTTATCAAGCCAATTCATGATCGAACCTCGTTTTCTTCACTCCATCGACGCGACCAATCGATGATGCCTTGAACAGGGCCGATCTTCTTTGACCGGTTCTTAACTACCGAGTAAAAGGGGCGGCGTGCCCCATCCTTGGGGGGCTTGACAGAACACGCCGCCGAAATTCCGCTGCTTGCGGTATGCTTTTATTCTTAGGCTCCCCTATCTGTGGAGCCCTTCATCCGACAATCCGTCTTGGTTTGCCGAATTTTTTGATGGCCATCGGGCGCGTTCCCGCATTCAAGCAAGAGTCCCAGCGCAGCCGCGCCCGATTTCCCAAGTCACTTCACCGAACCGCGCGCGGCGGCTCTGTGTCCCGTCCGTGTGCCTGTTCTATTGCTTCGGATATTCTTGACCTTGCAGAAGCGACGCGGTGCGTTGGCTGTCTTGCATTTCCCGCATGGTTTCGAAGAACTGAAGGTTGTTCTGAACGGCGTTCTCGTCCAGGTCGACGCGTGCGATGCGCGCGGCCGAGTTCCGGTCGCCCATAAGGGCATAGATGACCGCCATGTTCTGCCGCACCTGCGGGCCGGAATTCGGCGAGGTGGCGATATCCTGAATCTGCTCGAGGCTTGCCGCGAAGTCGCCGGAGAACGCGAGCGAAAGCGCGAAGTTATTCTTGATGCTCGGCTCGCCCGGCGAGAGGGTGAGGGCGTGGCGGTAGACCTCCTGCGCCTCGGCATGGCGGCCGATCTGGTCAAGAGCAACGCCCCGGCCGTTGAGCGCGGCAAGGTTGCCGGGTTCCAGCTCCAGAGCCTGGTCGAACTCCGCCAGGGCCGCGGCGGGTTGACGCAAGCCAAGCTCGGCGCGGCCCAGCCCGACCTTGGCGGCCGCGCTCTGTTCGTCCAGCTTCTCAGCGGATTGGAAGGTAGAGCGCGCCTCGGTGTAGGCACCTGCGCCTTGCAGCGCATCGCCCAACCGTAAGCGCGGCTCGATGTCCTCGGGGTGCACCTGAATCGTGCGGCGAAGCAGGCTGATCGCACCGGCGTAGTCGCCCGCGGCGATGCTGGCGTCCGCCAAGGAGAGCTGCCCTTCGAGGTCCGGAGCCAAGCCCGCTTCCGTGGCTTCGCCGTTCACCGTGCTCTCACCCACGTCGTGAGTGGCACAGGCGGAGAGCATGGCGACGAGCGCCAAAGCCGGCACCACGCGCCACCCAAAGGCTTTCCGCTTGCTGGAAATTTGCATTGGAACGAACATCTCGACCCCCATTACTTCATGAGTTCCATGACATCGATCGCCGCTGGACCCGCGATCACAACAAAAATCGACGGCAGGATGAAAGTGATCAGCGGCACGCTCATCATGGCCGGCAAGCGGGCCGCTTTCTCCTCGATTGCCAGCATTCTGGTCTTGCGCATCTCATCAGCCAGGACGCGCAGCGAGTGCGCGAGTGACGTTCCGTAGCGCTGGGACTGCGCCAAGGTCGCGACAAGGCCACGCACCTCTTGGATGCCTGTGCGGTAACAGAGATTATCCAGCGCGTCGCGGCGGTCTGGCAGGATTTTCATCTCGGCCGCGGCAATCCCGAACTCCTCACCCAGCTCTTTCGCGGCGAAGCCAATTTCCCGCGCGACCCGGTCCACGGCCACGTCGAGGCTCTGACCTGCCTCGGTACAAATCACCATGAGATCAAGGGCGTCGGGCAGGCTGCGCCGAAGCTTCTTCTGGCGGCGTGCCGCGAGTTGACGCAAAATCATCTCAGGGATCAGCATGCCGACGATACCGCCGCAAATGCCGATGCCCATCTGGATCATCGCCTTATCCTCGAAGAACCCTTGGGAAATAACGGCCGTGTAAGTCGCAAAAGCGAAGATAAGTGCCATGCCGTATTTCAAGGTCACGAAAGCGGGTACCGCGTGGCGATGCCGAAGATTGGCGTAGACGAGCAGCTGTCCGATGCTGGCCTCGTCCTTCTTGCCGAGCGAGGGCAGGTTGTCGGCGATACGCGCCAGCTTGGTGGTGAGCCGGCCGAAGAAGCCTTCGTTTTGCTGCGTCTCAACCGAACTCGACGCCATTTGGAAATGCGTGCTCGGCTTCTTCTTGCGGGTGATTTCGTGCAGGCGCGCCTCAATTCTGGCATCGCGGCTGGCGACAACTTGACGGGCGAGGACCACCAGCAGAATGAGCATGAGGATCAGCCAGAATTCCGGCCGCCAATACTCCTGAACCAACTCAACCGCTTTCATCAGTTCGACCATGGCTCAGGTCTCCATCTTCACAAGGCGGTTGATAATGGTGATACCGGTGGCCAGCAGGCCAAGGCCGATCATAAGGAAGATGCGGCCCGTATCCGTCTCGAACAGCACCATGAGATATTTAGGATTCAGCAGGAACAGCGCGCCGGTGGTCAGGAAGGGAATGGAGCCCACGATCTTCGTGGAAGTCCGTCCTTCGGACGTGATGGCCTTAATCTTGAGGCGCATCTCCTTGCGCTTACGGATGATGTCGCTCAAGTTGCTCAAAGTCTCGGCGAGCTGACCGCCGGTTTCGCGCTGCAGGACCAAGGTCACCACGAAGAACTTGAAGTCGGGAATTTGGATCCGGTCCGACGCGTTGGTTAGGGCTTCTTCGAGGTCCAGGCCGATTGTCACTTCCTCGGCGATACGGCGGAACTCGCCGCGCACGGGCTCGTTGACTTCCTTACCGGCCACCAGGATGGCTTCGTTCACCGGAATACCAGCGCGCACCGAGCGCACCACCAGGTCAATCGCTTCCGGGAAGGCGGCTAAGAACGCGGTGACCCGTTTCTCGACCAGCATCATGTAGGCCCAGATCATGCCCCCGATGGTGCCCGCCACCGCGACGGCGATGCTAATCACTGGGCCGGCCTGTACCAGCATGGAAGCAATGACGAAGCTAAGGGCGCCCACGACGATTCCGCCGAGGACGATGTAGCGGGTCATCTTTGCGCCACCAATCGCATTCAAACGCCGCTCTATGCGCCCCAGAAAGCTGTCCTGGCTCCGAAACTTGCCCTTGCGCACCAGACCCTCGGCCTCCAGCCGGTTTTCTTCCCGGACGCGGCGGGTCATGGAAACAGCCTTTAGCCGTCCAGCGATGATCTCGCCTTGGGTCTTGTTGGTGCCGAGCGTCACGACCAGCAAGGTACACATGGCAAGTGCGGCGAATACCACAATGGCGATCATGTCGCCCGTGCCGAGGGATTGGAGCATCTGAGTCATCAGCTCATCGCCTCCAGCAGGGCTTCCTCGAAGCCGTAGTAGCGCGCCCGGTCGAGGAAGTGCGGCCGGGTGCCGGCGCTCACGAACTTGCCCAACAGCGTGCCGTCGCGGCCTTCGCTCTCGTACTCGTAGGTGAAGAGGTCCTGGGTGATGATCACGTCACCCTCCATACCGACCACTTCAGTGCAGGCGATACAGCGGCGCATGCCGTCACGCATACGGTCCATCTGGACGATGATATCGACGGCGCTGACGATCTGGCCTCGGATCGCGCGGCTTGGCAGGTTGCCGTTGGCCATCAGAAGCATGTTTTCCAGACGTGCCAGGGCGTCGCGCGGGTTGTTGGCGTGGACCGTCGACATGGAGCCGTCATGGCCGGTGTTCATGGCCTGAAGCATGTCGAAGGCTTCCTCGCCGCGCACCTCACCGCAGATGATGCGGTCGGGGCGCATACGCAGGGCGTTCTTCACGAGGTGGCGCATGCTGACATTGCCCTTGCCCTCGGTGTTCGGGGGGCGGGTCTCCAGACGCACCACGTGCGGCTGCTGCAGCTTAAGCTCGGCCGCGTCCTCGATGGTGACGATACGCTCTTGCTCGTCGATCAGCTGAGACAGGGCGTTTAACATCGTCGTCTTACCGGAACCGGTACCGCCGGACACGATGATGTTGAGGCGCGAGGCGGAAGCGACTTCCAAGAGCCTCGCAAGTTTGGGACTCATGTTGCCCTGCTGGGCCATCTGATCGAAGCTGATCGTCCGCTTGGAAAACTTACGAATGGAGATGGAGGCCCCATCGATCGCAAGCGGGGGAATGATGACGTTGACGCGACTGCCGTCAGGCAGGCGGGCATCGACCATCGGGCTGGATTCGTCGATCCGACGCCCGACCGCCGCTGCGATACGCTGGGCGACGTTGCGCACATGAATGTCGTCGCGGAACCTGAGGCCGGTGAGCTCCAGCTTGCCGCGCCGTTCGACGAAGATCATGTTCGGACCGTTGACCAGAATATCAGTCACGCTGTCATCGGCGAGCAGCGGCTCGATCGGCCCGACGCCCACCATGTCGTCCAGCAATTCGCCGGCCATCTGGCGCAGCTCGGAGCTGGAAAGCGACATGCGCTCTTCCTCGGCAATATCGATAACGATTCGCTCGATCTCGCCTTTCAGATTTGCGCGTTGAAGCTTGATCGCAACACCCGGATCCAAGCGTTCGAATAGCTTTTGCCGGATCTGTGCGGCTTCCTGCCGGCTCGAGAGCTGCTCGATATTGCCCGCCTTGCTCCCTCCCTTTTTTGAGGGGGAGCTGGAGCCCTTGGCGGATCCCGGCGCCGGTTTCGGTGAGGATTCCGGCGTGGCTTGCGGGGACTCTTGGGTCTCCGCTTCGACTTCAACGGTGCGACGTCCGAACATGCCTGCTTACCCCTTCTTGAAGAGCTTCCGCCAAGTCGACGAAGAGTTGGCCGCGCGCCCACTGAGATCGTCGGCGATCACGTTCAACGCATCGGTCAAGGGGCCGGGCTTGCTAGAGATCGCGACACCTGCGTTGAGCGCCGACATCGCGGTCTTGGAGAACGGTAGGACGAAGTCCACCTTGCGGCCGACCGATTCCTCGAACATCGCCTCGGTGATAGCGCCCTTGGAGTTGCCCTCGCGGTGGTTCATCACCACCAGGGTACGCTGCCCGATCCGGTCCTTGCCGATCATGTCCAGAAGGCGGATCGTGTCGCGGACAGAGGCCAAGCTGGGCTCCACCACAATGAAACGGGTTTCGGCGGCCGAGAGCAGCTGAACGCCGGCGTCGTCCAAACGGCGCGGGAGATCGACCAGGATGTAGTGGAACTGTTGCTCCAGGTTCTCCACGAGTTCGTCCATCGCCGCCGTGGCGATCTCGATCTTCTCGTTGTAGGGCTCCTCAGTCGCGAGCGCAAAGAGACGCTGACCGCAGGCACTGAGTGAACGCTCGAGGAAGCGGGCATCGATTCGGCCCGGCGTGCGCAGGGCTTCGGACATGCCGCGGACACTGTCCACACCCATCATCAGGCCCAAGTCGCCGCAGGTCAGATCGAGGTCGAGCAAAACCACGCGACGGCCGATCTTTTCCGACAGGATGAAGCCCAGGTTGGCAAGCAGGGTCGTGGTGCCCACACCCCCGCGTGCGCCGTAGAAGGTGACGACCTTACCGGTGCGCGCCTTGCCCCGGTTGCTGCTTTGCCCCTCAATGGCCGCGGTCATCGAGCGCTGCAGCAGGTCCTGGTTCATGGGCTTCACGAGATAATCGGTCACGCCAAGACCCATCAGATCGCGGAACAAGCCGATGTCGTTCCGCTCGCCGATCACGATCACCTTGACGCCCGGTTCGCAGACCTCCGCCAGGGCATTGACGTCGGACAACGGCATCTCGCTGTTCGAAACGTCAATCAGCAGGAAGTTCGGCGAACGGTTGTCCTTCAGGTAGGAGATCGCTTGCTTCACGCCACCCTTCATCACGTCATTCGACGGGAGGCGAAGCTGCTCGAAGACCTGGCGAAGGACCGCTTCGGTGTCGGCGTCTTCGATGAAGCCGATGGTTTGGGTCGGCTTCTTGCTGGAGTCGCTCTTAAGAGCGCTGGATCCGAGGATTGCCATCGATTTAGGCCCCCTTACTGTGCAACGTCCGAGAGCGACGAGCGGTCAAAACGGCCCGCGGCGTCGGTTCCCTTGAGTTCGTTGTTGCGATAGCGCTTGACGCTTCCGGCGGCGGTATCGCCACGCGCCGGGCCAATATCTCGGCCAACCACCAGATCACGTGGATCGGCAACCATCAACATCAGGTTGTTCGCCGTGGCGCAACCGAAGTTGCTGGAGCCGGCGTTCGAATTGTCGTTGATGTTCGCGCGGGTCCAATCCGGACAGTTCGGCGCGATCGCGACATAGCGGTCCATCACGACCTGAACATCGCCAGTGCCCTCGCCAGGAGCGGTGGTTCGGGAGATGTTGCTCGCAAGGACGCCATTTCGGCGCAGGACCGTGGTGACGGCGCTCATGCCCTTGGTGCCCAGCCCGCTCACCGGGAACAGGGTGACATGCAAGAGCTCAGGCGCCTCGCTCGCGGCGACCACTTGGCTGAGCCGCTCGGCGTCGGCGGGCATGACGCCCGACCCGTCGGCGGAAACCGCCACGTTCACGCTTTCGCGAACCATGGTCACTTCGATCTCTTTCGGCGATTGGCTTTCCGACCACTGAGAGACTTCCGGTGTGCACGCGGAAACTCCGAGAGCCAGCGCAACCATGCCGATCGTGGAAGTACGCAACTTGGTCATGATGGATCTCCTCAGTAGAAGAAGCCGGCGGGGCCAACGAGGCGCACGCCATTGACGCCCGCGGTCGGACCCGTGGAACCCTGGGCCGGGCCGTTCTTGGCGACACGGTTGAGGAAAATCCGCTCAAGGTCCGTGGCGGGGCGGAAGCCGTCCAACGGGGTCGCGATGTTCTTGCTGCTCGTCGGGCGGACCACGTAAGGAGTCACGATGATGACCAGTTCCGTCTCGCCCTTCTGATAGCGGCTCGAGTTGAACAGGGCGCCCAGGATCGGAATGTCGCCGAGACCTGGGATCTTCGAGACGTTGGTCCGCGAAGTATCCTGCAACAGGCCGCCGATCGCGAAGCTCTGGCCGCTCGCCAGCTCAACCGTGGTTTCGGCGCGCCGCACTTGCAGGCCCGGGATCACGAAGTCGCGAAGCCTGATGGCGCCGGTGTCGGTCAACTCGCTGACTTCCGGGCGCACCCGCATGGAAATGCGGTCCGAAGACAGCACGGTCGGGGTGAAGTCCAGGGAGATACCAAACTCCTTGAACTCGATCGACACGCGGTCGTCGTTCTGCGCGACCGGGACGGGGAACTCGCCACCCGCGAGGAAGTTCGCGGTCTCACCGGTCAAGGCCGTAAGGTTCGGCTCTGCGAGCACGGTGATAAGGCCTTCTTCCGACAAGGCGTCGATCACGGCCGTGACGTTAACGTCCGAGTTCGAGTAGTTGCCCGAGTAGGTGTTAAGCGGCGAACCGGTAACGCCCGCGGCGCCAAGGATGTTGCCAGGCGAGCCGGCGACACGGCCGGTCGTCAAACCGAGCGCGAAGTTGCCGAACTCGAAGAGCGCATCCCAGTTGAAGCCCAGCTGCTCGTTGACGCTACGCTGAACTTCGGCGACGCGCACCCGCAGGTTCACCTGTGTCGGGGCCGCGACCTCGAGCTGGTTGACGATCTCGTCTTCCTCGCTCACGAAGGTCTGGGCAATCAGCATGATCTGGTCGGCCGAAGCAGCGTCGGACACGGCGCCGGTAATCAGCAGGCCCGTGGGCATGGACTCGACTACGACGTTGTTATCCGGCAAGGCCTGATCGATCATCTTCTTCATGCGCGTGACATTGTGCACGACTTGCACGTCGCGGCGCAGGAGGAGCGACCCATTGGAAGCCAGGGCATAGAGCGTTGTCTGCCCGGCTTTCAGGCCCAAGACGAACACCGAGCGAGAGTTCGGAACTTGCACGTCCGCGACTTCCGGGTCGGCGACGAAGACTTGGGCCGCGCTGCCGGAAAGACGAACTAGATCGCCGGTGTTGACCTCGACGGTCAGAACTTCGTCTGCCGGCGAGGTTTGCGCCAGGGCGTTCGACGGCGCACCGATCACCCACAGCACGAAGAAGGCTGCGGCGGTACGGGTTGCCAAGGCGAGATTTACAGACCTAAACATATTTGGTCCTCCCCCAAGGATCCTACTGGATCGATCACTACTCACCGGATTCGCGGAACACTCCGCCCGCCCGGATCACACGGGAACAAAACTTCAACACTTACTTGCCGCCGACCACGGAGGTCTGCGTGCCGCGCATCAGAACGACACCGCTCGACTTCGGCCCGGAGGGCCCACGCGTCGAATAGGCCTTTGACACATCGGAGGCCCAGGTCGGCTTGGTGCGGGTGTTCGATTTAGACTCCGGCGCAACGGCGACCTGTGTCTTCGTGTTGCCATCTTCCGCATCGGCGCCTTCGGCTAGGGCTTCGCCGTCCTGCGTTTCGATCGCAAGACTGCGCAAGGCCAGGGAAAGGCGCCCCAGATCGGAGGCGACATTGACGATTTCAGCCTGCTCGGAGGTGACTTCCAGAGTCACCGTGCGCGCGACCGGCTGGGTTTCCTTGGCGACCGCGCTGGGATCGCCGGTGCGCTGGTCCACCGCGATCACGCGCAGGTCCTCCAGCACTGTCTCACCCGCGAAGCGCTTGCCAGGGCTGGCTTGCTCTTTCTTGTCGATGGTCTGGGTCAAAATCAGATCGACCCGGTCGCCAGGAAAGATCAAGCCGGCGTTTCCGCTCACCGCGTTCACGGCCACGGACACCGCCAGATAGCCAGGATTCAGGACCGCGGCAAGGAACCCGCGCTCGCCGGGCTTGACGACATGGCCGCGGACCAAAGGCTCGCCCGGGGAGACGCGCGTGCGAACGACGGCGCCCTCGAGCTCTTCCATAGTCTCGCGCCCTTCGAGGAAGTGCATCTGCAGAACCGACTCCTCGGGCCAGTCCTGCCAGCGCAGACCGCCGGGCGTGACAAAGGTGCCCACCGGCATATCGCTTGCGACCACGAGGATGCGGGGCATCTCCACCTTTGACTCCGCCACGGCTTCCGTGACTGTTTCGCCAGGCTGGGACGAGAGCATCGTCCGGACTAGCAAGGCGGCCACTGCGGCGATGCCGAGAAGGGATAGTGCGAGGATCAGCTTGCGCGCGGACATGGATAGAACTCCCTCAAAGCGAAGCGTGTTGCGCGATCATGACGATGCAGCCAGCCGCTGCGATCGCGACGCCGTACGGCAAAGTCGGGGCGGGCGCACCTGTGCCCGCCGAACCTGCCGGTAGAGCGATTGGAAACACCAGAACAAGTCTTTGGTAGGCGATCATTCCCAGGGCCAGTGCGCCGCCCACCATCGCCGTTATCAGAAAGAACTCGAGGATTCCGGCAAGGCCGACCCACAAGGCAACGGCTGCCATCAGCTTCACGTCGCCGCCACCGAGAATATTGAAGGCGAAGGCCACCGCGAGAACCAGGAACACAACGGAGGCCACCAAGAAGGAATAAACGAATGAGCTGTCGAGCGGCCGGAACGCGGAGGCCGCGATAAAGAGCAAAATCAAGGTGATCGGAATCCAATTCGGGATAATGCGGCGGGTAACGTCCGTATAGGCCGCGATGGCAAGTAAGCCGGATGCTGAAATAACAAATGAAAGTGGCATGCTGCCGGGTCCTATCTATCGCTAAAAGCCTAGTTTTGCCTTCGTTGCAGCCTGTTTCGGTTTCTGGTTCGGCGGGGCGCCGGGGTGCCAGGAACTTCGATGTTTGGCTCCCCGGCGCGCGCCGTCTTCGCGTCTGTGACGCGAGCATCATTCCGGCGTATTAGCCGCCAGAGAGCTCGGTCGAGACAGTGCTGAAAGTCGTGGAGAGGCCGGTGCCCAGAGCCGTAACGGCACCGATGATCACCACCGCGACCAGGGCCGCGATCAAGCCGTACTCGATGGCTGTCACGCCCTCTTCGTTCGAAAGCAGGTTGCTAAAGAAGCGCTTCATGTTCTTTCTCCGTCAAAAAGGTCTTACTCACTCCTAGTGCGCACACTCCTTGAGGCACTCAGGATGAGGTGATCAAAACGGGAAATTCTCCTTAGGTGCAATCGCGCAAAGGTTCTGTTTAGAAAGGCATACCGAAATAATTAGCCAGTTATGACCTTTGACTATGCCTTTAGATAGTGCGGTGCTCTCTTTATGCCAAAAGATATAGAGCGATTAACACGCTGATTTATAGATAAAAGTTCGCGAATTTTCTAAAAAATACGGGGTGAGACAGGACAACGATAAATAATCGATTAATTGCGGACACCTTTGAATATTGACCCTAAGTTTAGGGTAATCAGCCCTCAAAAATGGCTAATCGAGCAATAAATTTCCGGCAAATACAACCAGGAAGTCCCGCCCGGTCGTCCCCGGCTC
>JARFRB010000124.1 GCA_029287455.1 Pelagibius litoralis
CGGCGAAGTCGTCGGCAGCGTCAGATGTGTATAAGAGACAGGCTGAAGGGGGTCGCCGAAGCGGTGCTATCCGGCTTCCTGGGTGCCAGCCTGGCCGTGCTGCAGTTCCTAGCGGCCTTCCTCATTGCCGGATTCCTTCTGACCCGGCCTGATCGGGCCCTCTCGGGCGCCGAGGCCCTGGCCCGCCGGGTCGTGGGAACCCAGGGACCGCAGCTGGTCACCATCATGATTTCCACGATCCGGAACGTGGCGCGGGGCGTCTTGGGCACGGCGGTGATTCAGACTTTTTTCGCCGGCCTCGGCATGGTGGTCGCCGGCGTGCCGGGAGCGGGCATTTGGACCGCTATCTGCCTGGTCCTCAGCATCGTGCAGATTGGTCCCGGGCTGGTCCTGATCGGCACCATCATCTACATGTTCTCGGAGGCCAGCACCGTGATCGCCGTTATCTACATGATCTGGGCCATCGCAGTGATGATCATGGACAACTTCCTGAAGCCGGTCCTCATGGGCCGGGGCTCGGAGATCCCCATCGTGGTGCTGTTCCTGGGAGTAATTGGCGGCACCTTGGCCTATGGCATCATCGGGGTCTTCGTCGGCCCGGTGATCCTGGCGGTTGGCTATACCTTGTTCTCCCTCTGGGTCGCCGAGGCGGACGAACCCACGGAGCCGGCGCGCGAAGGTGGCTGAGCCGGTCTAAGGAACGATCTTCTCTTCCCGGAAGCGGCTCAGGTGGTGCACGAACATTTCTTCGCTGTCCACCACCTCGTGAAATCCGTGGAGGCGTGACTTGGTGACGTCCGACATGACATCCCAATCGCTGCCGAAGACGTAGTCCGCAAAGGGCCAGGCGACGATCTCGTCGTAGGCGAAGGGCTTCAGGCCATGGCGGGCTATCATCTCCTCCCACATCGGCGCTTTGTCGGCCATCTGGGCGGTCAGGCTGATGGTCTGCACCTCGCCCGTCGGCATCTCGAAGACCTCCGCGATGCGGGGCCAGAGATTGCCCCAGCGAAAGTAGTCGCCATTGGTGATGTTAAAGGCCTGGTTGGCGCAGCGCGGCTCCGTCGCCGCCCAGAGCGCGGCAGAGGCGAAGTGCGCCGAATCCGTGACTTGATAGATAGACCGGAAGGCACCCGGCTTTCCCGGAAACCGCAAGGGCAGACCAAGCTCCTTGCTGATCGACGCGTAGACGGCGATGGCCGGCAGAATACTCATGGCCGTGCCCGGCGCGAAGCCGCAGAGCGTTTGCGGCCGCAACTCCACCCAATCCCAGGGCTTTCCATTCTGGAAATCCGTCAACCAATCGATCTGATCGAAGTAATAATCCGGTGGCATATGCCGGGGATCGGTTTCGCGCATTGGCGTGCGCAAGGGGCCAAGGTGAGTCCCGTAGTATTTAGTTCCGGTCACCAGCACCACCCGCCGCAAGGCGCTGGAGGCAGCGGAGACCGCGCTGACGGAGTTGGCAAGCAGGTCGCGGTTCGGCGCGATGTTCGAGGCATAGCCCGAGGCCGCCCCCGAGCTTGCCTGGAAGCCGGCGAAAAACACATGGGTAACGGCGGTTAGGCCGCCCAGCGCGGACTCCGCGGCACCGGGCGCCAGTAAATCGACCGAGATGTGTCGGTAGTTCGGCCCATCGGGCGCGGCCCGGCGCGACAGCCCGATCACGCTCCAATCCCCCTCGGCCAGAAGCCGTTCTACGATATAGCGGCCGATCACGCCCAAGGCGCCGACGACGACTGCAGTCTTTTTCATTAGCTTGCGATCCTCCCCGCGTCACAGGTCACGGCGCCCTGGGAAGGCGCGCCCCGCGGACTATAGCCGCACAGAGGCACCGCGTCCGCAACACTTGCGCAACGTCACTGCGTTTCGGGGACGATAACTTCGATGATGATCGCCGAGTACCAGGCGGAAAGATCGGCGATGTCTTCGTCGCTGAGCTGCTGAGCGATCACGGACATGATCTCGTGCTCGCGCTTACCGGACCGGAAGGCTTTGAGCTGGTTCTCCAGATAGATCTGGCTCTCCCCGGCAATATGGGGTGCGGTCGGAATCTTGGCGATGCCGTCGTAGCCATGGCAGGTCTGGCAGGCCGAGGCTTTCTTGCGGCCAGCCGTGGCATCCGCCGCCCAGCTAGTCTGCGCCGCCAAGACGCCAAAAGCGAGGGCGAGCAAGCAAGACAAAAGAAGTCTGTCGATCATCTAAGCGTTCCGTCGAAGTCGGCCGGAAGAGGGAACGCGGCCACCGGCTCTCCAGAGAGACTGTCGGGAGAGCCGGGTCCGCGCGAAGGTCGACGGCTCTAGCCGCCGTAGGAGATCCGGTAGACCGCCCCGGCGTAGTCGTCGGAAACCAGAAGCGAGCCATCGATGAGCTGCAGCACATCGACCGGCCGGCCCAGGTATTCGCCGGTGGACTCGTCCAGCCAACCGTCGGCGAAGACCACGGTCTCCGCGGCCCCGCCTTCCTCGTTAAGGGTCGTGAACATGATGCGCGCGCCGATCGGGTCGGTACGGTTCCACGATCCGTGCTGAGCCGAGAAGATGCCGCCTTGGTACTCTCGGGGGAACTGCTTGCCCGTGTAGAAGGTCATGCCCAGATCGGCCGCGTGAGCGTCCATCTCCACCTCGGGGAAGATGGCGTCCGCTGGCGGCTCGTCGGCTTGGTACTCGGCGGTACGAACACTGCCGCCACCGTAGTAGGGGAAGCCGAAATGCTGGTTGCTGGCGGTAGCCCTGTTCAGTTCGCCCGGCGGAATGTCGTCGCCCATTCCATCCACCTGATTGTCGGTGAACCAGAGCTGACCGTTGGCAGGATTGAAGTCCATACCCACGGAATTGCGAACGCCATAGGCGTAGACCTCGCGGCCGCTGCCGTCGCGGTTCATGCGAATGATGCCGCCGATGCCGGTCTCGTTATAGAGATCGGCCTTCTCCGCCGGGGGCACGTTGTAGGGCTGGCCGAGGGAGACGTAGAGCTTGTTGTCCGGGCCGATGCGGCAGACCCGCGCCCCGTGATTATAGCTTTCCTCGTCCACCGGAATCAGTTCGCCCTGGGGCACCACGATGTCCACGGCCACGTCCGGGTTCTCCCAGAAGAAGGCCGCGGCCGGGAAGACCAGCACGCGGTTGTGCTCGACGACGTAGAGGAACCCGTCGGGAGACATGCAAACTCCATTCGGCACCGCGAAATCGATGGGGGGCGCGAAGGCCTCCACCTCATCGGCGATTCGGTCCTTGTCGCGATCCACGACCGAGTAGACGTCGACCTTGCGCGTACCCACCCAAACCACCTGGCCTTGCGGATCGGTTGTCATGTGACGGGCGTCCGGCACGATTGCGTAGAGACTGATCTCGAACCCAGGCGGCAAGTTGATGCGCTCCAGATTCTCCCGGATGCGGTCGGCGCGGGGCCCCTCTTGGTCGATCAACTGCGCTTCGAACGAGGTTCCGGTCGTCTTGACGCCGCGCATGCGCTCCAGGTTGGACTGCGCATCGGCGGTGCCAGAGAAACCCCCGGCAAGACCCAGGGCCGCACCCACGAGGGCAACAACGGCAAGCTTTCGCATATCTTCCTCCCGTTTTGCTTCGAATACGAACGATTCAACGCTTCTTATGCAATGCATCGGTGAGACTTAGACGCACACCATAGTCGCCGCTATTGCTCTGACTTGCAAGCGGCGACGGGCGGTAATCGGGGAGACGAAGTTGCGTTTTCGGAGCCGGCGCTTAGCGTATTTCTTCGGCACCGGCCCACGCCCCACCCGGCCGGCCACGAGCGTATCCTGGATGGGTGGCCGGGTGGGGGCCGGTGCCGTCCTTAGGGTGCGCCCGCGTTCGCGAAGGAGCGATAAACGAAGGCTTCCTCCTCCTTGGCGTCCGCCTCCGCGACCGCCAGCATATGCCCATGCAAGGGCGAGCGGTGGCAGGCCGGATCGGTCGCGCTTGCGTCGCCGGCAAAGGCCAAGGCTTGACAGCGGCAACCGCCCCAGTCGATCTCCTTGCGCTCGCAGGACCGGCAAGGCTCGGGCATCCAATCGGTTCCACGAAAGCGGTTGAAGGCCTCGGAACGATACCAGATATCCGCCAGGGATTGCTCCCGCACGGTCTCGAAGGTCAGGCCCGCGATGGTTTCCGCGGCATGGCAAGGCAGGACCTTGCCGTTGGGCGTAACGTTCAGCGATTGGCGGCCCCAGCCGCCCATGCAGGGCTTTGGGAAGCGCGCGTAGTAATCCGGCACCACCGCGTCGATGACCAAGCGTCCTTTCAGATCCTCGCGCGCTGACTCGACAACCTGCATCGCCGCGTTGATCTGGGCGCGGTTGGGCATCAGACTGGCGCGGTTGCGCAAGGCCCAGCCGTAGTACTGGACATGCGCGATCTCCACTCGCCGCGCCCCCAATGCCAGTGCGAGATCGATCATCTCCCCGACCCGCGCGATGTTATGGCGATGGATCACCGCGTTCAGAGTCAACGGCAGCCCGAGACGGCCCACGGCCTTCGCGGTCCGGAGCTTCTTTTCGTAAGCGCCCCGCATGCCGGCGACGAAATCGTTGATCTGCGCGTCGGGGCCCTGCATCGAAAGCTGCACATGGTCCAGCCCAGCCTCCACGAGCCGTTCCAGGCGCTCTTCGTCGGTGCTCACCCCAGCGGTGATGAGATTGCTGTAGAGCCCCACCTCCCGGCACTCGGCAACCAGGTCCTCCAGATCGGGGCGGGCGGTCGGCTCGCCTCCGGAAAGGTGTACATGCAGCACGCCAAGGTCCGCCGCCTCACCGAAAACCCGCTTCCATTCCGCGGTATCCAGCTCGCCGCTCCGCCGCTCCAGGTTCACGGGATTGGAGCAGTAAGGGCATTGCAGCGGGCAGCGGTGGGTCAGCTCCGCCAGTAGCCCAAGGGGGGCGGGGATGTCCTGGGTGCCCTCGTTCATGCGAACTCGACCATTTGCTTTTCCGCGAGCCCGACCAGGAAAGCCCTCACATCCTTGGCGACCTGCTCGCGCGGCGCATCGAAGGTCTGGGCCAAATCCTCGACAATGGCGCCGATCGTCGCCTCCCCATCGCAGCGCTTCAGGATCTCAAGCGCGATATTGTCGGGCTTGAACAACCGCTCCGGCCCCAGAAGCAGCCATTCGTCACGATTCTTGTCGTGCCGCAGCCGCACACCGCGCGGCAAACGGGGAACGGCTTCGCTCGAGGGAGCATCGCTCATTCCGTCTCGCCTTCCGGATCGTAGGCGCCGGGGGGTGGTGTGGCAGGGGTCACGTAGGCATGATGCAGCGCATCCAACTGCGCCCAGAGCACGTCACACTTGAAGCTAAGCGCGTCCAGCACCGCCTGCTGCTGATCCGGGCGGCGCGCGTGGGCCTTGACGTAAGCCAGGGCGAAATCGGAGTCCCGGGTGGCCTGCGGCGGCCGCTTGTCGAAGTAGGCCAGGATCTCGGGCGTGATGTAATCGTAGTTGGCGAGCATGCCCGATACCCGCGCCCCGATCGCCATGGGGGAGAAGAGCTCCGTCAGGGAGGAGGCAATGGCTTCCAGCAAGCTGCGCTCGCGCACGAAATGCACGTATGCCTCGACAGCAAAGCGCGTGGCGGGCAACACGCCCCGGGTGGACAGGACGTAGTCGCGGTCGAGCCCCAAGCCGTCGGTCAAGGCGAGCCAGCGGCGGATGCCCCCTTCGTCATCATTGGCGCCATCGTGATCCAGGATCCGCTGGCGCCACTCGCGCCTGAGTGCCGCGTCAGGCATGCGCGAGAGGATCGTCGCGTCCTTCACCGGGATCATGCTCTGATAGTAGTAGCGGTTGAGCGCCCAGGCTTTGACCTGCGCCTTGGTCAAGGTCCCCTGATTGAGCAGATGGTGGAAGGGGTGCAGATGATGATAGCGCTCCTTGCCGATGGCGCGCAGGCGCTCTTCCAGCTCGGCCGGGGTCAGCACGGGGTTCAAAGCGTAATCTCCATTCCGTCGTAACCGATTTCCCAACCCGCCGCTTCCGCTTCCAAGCGCTCGGGCGCGCCCTCGATCAGAACCGGGTTCGTGTTGTTGATGTGAACGAAAACCTTTCGCCGAATGCCGAGTTCCTTGAAGGCCTCCAGGGAACCGTCCGGCCCTGACATGGAGATATGGCCCATGCGCTGGCCGGTTTTCACCCCCACGCCGGCTTGAATCATCTCGTCGTCACGCCACAGCGTGCCGTCGAAGAGCAGTAACTCCGCACCGCGCAAACGTTCGCGCAGGCTCTCGGAAAGGTGCGCGCAGCCAGGAACGTAGAAGAAAGCCTCGCCCGCCGCCCCGGTGACCTTGACGCCGACGGTGGTTTCCGTTTCGGCGCCGATCTCCGGCTCGCCCTCCTCAAGATAGAGCGGCACTTTTCCGGGCACGGCGAAAATCTCCGCGCTCACCCCGCCGCCAAGGTCGATGGTCTCGTCAAGACTGACGGGAATGCGCGGAACGAATTGCGGGTTAACCGCGTCGAAGATCCGGTTCTCCGTCAAAACGGAGAGCACGCCCCGCGTTCCGAAGAGCCGGAAATGATGGCTTTCGCGCAAGGTCAGCAATCCACCTAGGTGGTCGATATCGCCATTGGTGAGAAGGACCGAGGCAATCGGGCTGTCCCGCGTGCCAAGCTCGGGCCAGAGCGCGCGGTTGGCCATGATCTGCTGACGAATATCCGGGGAACAGTTGAAGAGGGTCCAAGACTTGCCGTCGCCGGACACCGCAAGCGAAGACTGCGTGCGCGCCGAGACGCGCCCGTCATCTTCCCAGAAAAGCCGGGAAACGGCACTACCGCAATTCCATTGCGGGAATCCGCCGCCGGCGGCGGACCCAATCACCAGAACGCGCAACCGGCCCATGTCTAGAACCGGCTACCGCGCCCTGCCGAAAACTTAGAGTTCAGCTGGAAAATACGCGTTGATTTCCATGCCGACGCAGATTTCTTCGATCTTGGGTGCAGTCCACATGCTCTGTTTCCTCCGTGAATGTCAAACGCGGCCTTTGCCGGATTTCTATAACGATTCTAGTTTACACATCATTATATGACGGGGAAAGACCCAATCTCTCACTCCGGCGCCGCCGGGCGTCCCGCAGGGCTCCCGCCGCCCCTTGGGCGATATCCGAGCACCGCAGCACCCAGGAAAACCGCGAGGGCACACAACACAATCCCGAGCGCTTGCCAAGAGATTTGCCCGTAAAACGCGAAGCGGAGCAGCTCGACCGCGTGGGTGAAGGGATTGATTTGGCACAGCCAATAGAGTGGCACGCTGGAATCCCTCATATGCGATAGAGGGTAGAGCGCGGATGACAAAAAGAATGCGGGAAAGATCACGAAGTTCATCACCCCGGCGAAATTTTCCAGCTGTTTGATGGCCGAGGAGAGGAGCATGCCCGTGGCCCCGAGCATCAGGCCCGTCACCAACAGCGCCGGGACCGCCGCCAGATAGCCGTACCAGGGCAGCCGCGCGCCGAAAATCCAGGCGACCAGCAAGAAGGCGTAGACCTGCGCGATAGAGACGACAACGCTGGCAAGCAGGCGAGACACGAGCAGGTACCAGCGCGGCAAAGGTGTTGTCAGCAGCACCCGCATGGACCCCATCTCCCGGTCATAGACCATGGAGAGAGAGCTCTGCATGCCGTTGAAGAGCTGGATCATGCCAACCAGACCCGGCAGCACATAGACCTCGTAGGTGATGTAGGTCTCGTAGGGCGGTTGGATCGGCACGTCCATGATCGACCGGAAGCCGACCGCGAAGACCAGAAGCCAGAGCAAGGGGCGGACCAGGGCCGAAAGGAAGCGGCCGCGCTGTTGCACGAAGCGCAGCAGTTCGCGCCGCGCGATGCCCTCGAAGGCGCGCAAGGCATGCAAGGCCGTCACGCCGCGGCACTCCCCGGCCCGGTGAGTTCGGAGAAGGCCCGTTCCAGATCCATGGCACCGGTTTCGGCGACGAGGGCCTTCGCTTTGGCGTCGCGCAGCACCCGACCTTCGTGCAGCACCACCACTTCGTCCTCGCCCTCGATCTCGTCGGCCAGGTGCGTCGCCCAGAGCACGCCGATCTTCCGGTCCGCCGTCAGCCCATGCACGTAGTCGACGAGAGCGCGGCGGGTCGGGATGTCCAGCCCGACCGTGGGCTCATCCAGCAGCAAGAGAGACGGTTCGTGCAGAAGGGCGCGCGCGATTTCTAGGCGACGCCGTTGCCCGCCACTGAGCGCGCGCACCTTGTCTGCGCGCCGGTCCACCAGATCAAGCTGGGCCAGCACTTCCCCGCCACGCTCTCGAGCAACCTTGGGCGCCAAGCCACGCAAGGCGGCGAAATAGGAGAGATTCTGCGCGACGGTGAGATCAAGGTCCAGGGTGGGCTGCTGGAAGACCACACCGAGCGAGCCGAGCGCCTGGGCGCGCCGGTCACGAATCGACAGGCCCGCGATACGCACATCCCCGTCCCGCGCCACTTGCAGCCCTGTGATCAGCGAAAACAGCGTCGTCTTGCCGGCCCCGTTCGCCCCAAGCAATGCCACGAAGCCGCCACGCGGAACCGTTAGGGATACCGAAGTCAGCACCTTACGCTGGGCGTAGGCGAAGGAAACGCCCTCCACCGAAAGCAGCGCTTCCCCGCTGATCTCTTCACCGCTGACCTCTCCGGCGCTGTCCACATTCATGTGGCACGATCCCCCCGTCGCTCGGCCGGCGTTCGGATGCTCGAACCAGGCCGCGCTGCATCCTCGTGCCTGGGTATGCATCGTCGCGGCAGGGCTTGGCAACTGGATTGAAGGGCCCCTGGAAGCTGTGCGCGTCAGCCTGGCCGCAGTTTAGCGCTTGCCCTCCCCCGCACCGCTCAAGCTATTTTCCTTTGACACCGCCGATCAAGGGGATTGTCTTTCTTTGCGCGAACCTTGATCAATGAATCGCTGTGCCGGACGGCTGCGGGTTCGTGCCGGCAAGCCAAGAACTTTTGGCGGCCAGACAGAAGAAATTATCGAGGCCCATTCCTGATGACCAAAATTTCGCTAGCAGCTCTCTTGATTTACTTCGCAGCATCGACCGTCACGACCAGCGAAGCCTTGGCCACTGGCGCCGGAGAAGGCGAGTGGGTCATGTACACCGAGGAATCGAATGGCGACACTTATTTCTACGATGCGTCGCGCGTGGAAAAGACCGCTGCGTTGCGTCGAGTTTGGAATGGCATCCGTTACAAAAGGTCCGTCATGGCCGCTTCCAGCTATCTAACCCTCTTGGAAATCGACTGCTCCGAGCGGACAGAGAGAGTATTGGAAAGCACTTTCTTCACAGACAAAGACTGGAAGAAACCTGCCATGATGACGAATACGACGGAAAAGCCGAAGCGCCAGATCGTGGCGGGTTCCCCGACGGAACGCCTAAGTGAGATTTTGTGCGATTGATAGAGGGTTTGCGCGCCGAGACCTTTGAAACAGGATCATAAACTTTCCGAGCAAAAGAGTGCCCGCGCTACCTGTGTAACGCGGGCACTTTGGTTAAGAGGTTCCCCTCCTGCTTCGGGAGTTACCTCATGCTTTCCGCTGTGATTCTGTAGATCTTACCTTCATCCGTGGAAGCGTAAAGCGCGTCATCCGGCCCCATGACCAGACCACGGAATCGCTCCGAGAACCCGAGAGGCATGCGCGTGATTCCGTTGATCCCCATACCATCGGGGGTCAAGCTGATCATGTCGATCCGGGAGCCAATTGGCGTGTCACCAAAACCGATACCCATGATGCCGACCGCCAAACGACCCTCGTAGATGCCCCAATTGTCGCCTTTCAGAAAAGCGGCGGAACCGGTGCCTTGCGAGAAACCGTTGTTGTTCCACGACGGCGGCATCAAATCCTCGAAGCGCGTGTCGCTCATCGGGGTATACGCTGCACGAACCGCCGGGTCCATGCCGTCCATCTGATTTGGCTCGTAGCCGCAGTACTGGTCCGGGCACTCACCTCTACCCGCAATTTTCTCCGCGGGGTCCCAACCGGCATTTCCACCATTCACAAGAGCGGTGATCTCATCGTTGTGCCACGGGCCGTGTTCAGCCGTGAACGCTTTACCGTCACTTGGGCGGAAATCGATGCCTTGGACATTTCTATGTCCATAAGTGTAGATGCGATCATCAAAGCCTTCGGGGGGATTGTTGTCCGGGTGCGCATTCCCGTCCATATCGATCCGCAGAACTTTACCGCACAGAAGCTGCCCATCCTGAGGACAGATCCCCCGGTGCCGGTCACCGCCAGCGACCCAGAGGTAGCCGCCAGGGCCAATGCGGATTCGACCACCGTTGTGGGCGCCAGGACCACCGAAAGGCTGATTGGATTCAAACGGCTTGTACTGAATGTCCGTCACGATGTCGGTCCGGTCGGAGACGCTCGTGAGATCGTCACTGACCTTGAACCTCATGACGATGTTGCCGTCGCATTTTTCAAAATTGGTCTTGCAACCATCGCCGTGATACTTGTTCGAAGTCGAGTAGACATAAAGGGTGCGGTTGTCTGCGAAGTGTCGATCTGCGACCACTCCAAGCATACCCGCTTGTCCATCGCAAAAGAGGTCACCGCCACTATCGGCGAAGCCCGTGGAGTCCTTCATTCCGTACAATGCATGCACGGTTCCATCACTCGTTCTTACCGAGAGGCCTTTGCATTGTTGAGTGAAGAACATTGTGCCGTCTGGCAAAAAAGCCATGTCCCAAGGTAGATCGAGTCCTTCTAGGACAACGGATGATGAAATCTTGGGCACGTCCATGCCTTGGTGCTCATCTGCCTGAGCAGCAAACGGTGCTCCGAGAATCAAGGCACCGGCTATGACTCCCGAGCAGATGCCACTTGATATTTCCTTCATGTTTTCCTCCCTACTCAACTTTCCATTTTACATCTTCCAAATACGCGGCCAGATTTTCGATTTCCTCATCCCTCAATGGCTTCGCCATCTTAATCGTTAGAGATGAGTTTGGGCCTTGTCTAACGCCTTCACTGTAGACATCTACTTTGGCCGTCGTAGAAGAGACTCCCCTGCCAGACACTTTTGGAAAACTGGCACCGCATTTTCAGGCGGGCCTCTAGCAAGGACTATTACCGTATCTGATTTGGCGCTGTCAGTCTAATGCGAACCAATCTTCTTTTGTCGCCGAGTGGCAGATCCTTCAGCGAACAGTTCGCGCAATTCTGCCAGGCCGGCGGAGCGGTTTGTCTTGAATGTGGATCGTCGGTTCAGGTGACGGTCGTGGTTAAAGTGGCGTTGGATCGAAGCTTAAGCGCGCGTTGCATTGGACGGCGCAGCCTGCGCCCTTGCACACTTTAGCAAGTAGACTCGTATCGCGTTTAACACGCCAGGATCGGTACCGGACAGGATGTTTAGCCGGACGAAATCCGATGAAGCCCGTTAGCGGCATCCCGCAACCTAACACCTCGTAACTGTCTGATAAAATTATTATTTTCTGCAGTTTTGAGTGAGTCTTGCCGTGACCTTGGCGGCTCTCTGGGACGCTGAGGTGCAGTTTTGGCTCGCATCGCCAGCCTCGATAAAGAATACTCACGTACATCGGCTTCAAAGAACGAGAAAACCCTTAGGGAGGTAGAGAATGTCTGATAAGTCCGTTTCACGCCGTAAGTTCCTGAGAGGCGGCGCCGTCGCCGCCGGCGCCACCGCGGGTGCGGTCGCAGCCCCCGCGGTGCTCGCGCAAGCGCCAAAGACGCTGAAAATGCAGGGCTCCTGGGGAGCCTCGTCGATCTTCAGCGAGATGGCGCGGCAATACACCGACCGGGTCGAGGAGATGTCGGGCGGCAAGCTTAAGATCGACTACCTGCCGGCCGGGGCCGTCGTGAAGGCGTTCCAGGTTCAGGATGCTTGCGCCGACGGCGTGCTCGACTGCGCGCACACCGTGACCGCCTACTGGTACGGCAGGAACAAGGCCGCCTCACTCTTCGGCACGGGCCCGCAGTTCGGCCAGTCAGCGGCCCAGAACGTTGCCTGGATGCATTTTGGCGGTGGCAACGAGCTCTATCGCGAGCTGGTCCAGGACATCCTCGGATTGAACCTGGTCGGCTTCATTTCCTTGCCCATGCCCCCGCAGCCGCTGGGGTGGTTCAACAAGGAGATCACATCCGTCGACGATATCCAGGGCCTGAAGTACCGCACAGTGGGCTTGGCGACCGACATCATGCAGACCATGGGCATGAAGGTGACGCAGCTGCCCGGCGGCGAAATCGTTCCGGCGCTAGAGCGCGGGGTGATCGAGGCCTTCGAGTTCAACAACCCGACGGCGGACCGTCAGTTCGGTGCCCAGGACGTCTCCAAGCACTACATGCTGAGCTCCTATCACCAGGCGGGCGAGTACTTCGAGCTGATCTTCAATAAGGACGTCTACGACGACCTGGATCCGGCCGAGCAAGCGATCATCAAATACGCCGCCGAGGCCGCCAACACGGCGAACTTCGGCCTGGCGATGGACCGCTATTCGCAAGATCTGCAGACCTTGATCAACGACGACGGCGTCAACGTTTATCGCACGCCGGACTCGGTTCTCAAGGCACAGCTCGAGGCTTGGGACGTCGTGCTGAAGGACTTGATGGAAGACTCCTTCTTCAAGACGGTCGTGGAGAGCCAGAAAGCCTGGGCGGAACGGGTCGCCTACTACACGATCCAGAACGAGGTCGACTTCCGGCTCGCCTACAACCACTACTTCCCGGGCAAGCTTCCCGGTTGACGCTGGCTGGCCCATAAGACCCGAGGATGAAGGGCGGCTTCCGCCGCCCTTCATTTTTCGGCCGCGGGCGGACAGGCGACCGCCAGGCCGAGCATCGCTCGTCAGGGGGAGAGATGGAAAGATACATCCGTTTCGCCGACTCGGTGTCGGCATGGTTCGGCAAGGCCTTTGCCTGGTGCATCATCGTGATGACCTTCGGCGTCGGCTACGAGGTGTTTGTCCGCTACGTCCTGCGCGACCCGACCTCCTGGGCCTTCGATCTCTCCTACATGATGTACGGCACGCTGTTCATGATGGCCGGCGCCTACACCCTGTCCCGGGACGGCCATGTGCGCGGGGATTTCGTCTACCGGCTATGGCAACCGAAAACCCAGGCGCGGGTGGAGTTCGTCCTCTACTTCCTGTTCTTCTTCCCCGGCGTGCTCGCTTTGATCCTGGCCGGGTGGAAATACGCCGAACGCTCACTGCGCTACAACGAAGTGAGCGTGATGAGCCCCGCCAACATTCCGATCTTCCAATTCAAGATGATTATCGTCGCCGCCGGCGTCTTGCTGCTGATCCAAGGCATCGCCCAGGTCTTCCGCTGCGTTATATGCATGCGGACCGGCGAGTGGCCCAAGCATCAGGAAGACATCGAGGAGCTTGAGGACATCCTCTTGAAACAGGCCGAGGAGAAGGCCTTGCAGCATTCCTCGGAAGCCGTCGACATCATCCATCCCGAGGGAGAGAAGAAGTGACTGACCCTCAAATCGCGGTGATGATGCTCGGCATCTTCATTCTCACGATCTTCCTGGGTTTTCCCATCTGCTTCACGCTGATGGCCATGGGGGTTGCCTTCGGCTACTACGCCTACTTCGAGCCCGACCGGATGTGGCGCAGCTATAACAAAGCGGTCGAGGGCGGCGCCGATAGCTGGACGCAGTTCACCACCTGGATTGAAGGTCTGTTCAACAACCAGATCTTCGATCTTTTCGTGAACCAAACCTACTCGGTGATGGCGAACGACGTGCTGACGGCCGTGCCCTTGTTCCTGTTCATGGGCTACATCGTCGAGCGCGCGAATATCGTCAATCGATTGTTCGATACCCTCTACGTCTCCGCCAAGCGGCTGCCCGGCGCCATGGCGGTGGCGGCGCTGGCCACCTGCGCGCTCTTCGCGACCGCGACCGGGATCATCGGCGCGGTAGTCACCCTGATGGGCATGCTGGCCCTGCCGGCCATGCTGCGCGCCCGCTACGACACCTCCTTCGCCTCGGGTGTGATTTGCGCTGGTGGCTGCCTGGGCATTCTGATCCCACCGTCGATCATGCTGATCGTCTACGCGGCGACCTCCAACGTCTCGATCGTGCGCCTTTACGCGGGCGCGCTGCTGCCGGGATTCTTGCTGGCGGGGCTTTACATGGTCTACGTGGTCGGCCGCGCGTGGCTGAATCCCAAACTGGCGCCAAAGCCACCGGAGGACGAGACCGACGACCTTAGCGCCGGGCAGGTGGCGCTGATGCTGATCACCTCCTTCTTCCCGCTGGCGATCCTGATCCTCTCGGTTCTGGGAGCCATTCTCTTCGGGCTGGCAACGCCCTCGGAAGCGGCCTCGGTGGGGGCGCTTGGCGGGCTGGTCCTCGCCGCCGCATACCGCGCGCTGACCTGGCAGCGGCTCAAGGAGTCCGTCTATCTCACCGTGCGCACCTCCGCCATGGTGTGCTGGCTTTTCGTCGGCTCCTGGGTGTTCTCCTCGGTGTTCTCCTATCTTGGCGGCGAGCAGCTGATCAACGAATTCGTGATCGGCCTCAACCTCTCGCCGATCATGTTCCTGATCATCGCGCAGATCATCATCTTCCTCTTGGGCTGGCCCCTGGAATGGTCGGAGATCATCATCATCTTCGTGCCGATCTTCCTGCCGCTGCTTGGGTATTTCGATATCGATCCGCTGTTCTTCGGGATCTTGGTCGCCCTCAATCTGCAAACCTCCTTCTTGACACCGCCGATGGCGATGGCCGCGTACTATCTGAAAGGCGTCGCCCCGCCGGGGGTCGAGCTGATGCAGATTTTCAAGGGAGTGATGCCATTCCTATCCATGATCATCCTGTGCATGGTTCTTCTCTATACCTTCCCACAGATCGCCTTCTGGCTGCCGGATCTGGTCTACAATAGGTGAGCCAAGTGTCGATGGACTGGACGAGCCGGAGCGCGCTGGACCTGCGCGACGCCCTGGCGCGGGGCGACGTGAGCGCGGTGGAGGTGACTCGCGCTCACCTGGACCGGATCGGCGAGATCGATTCAGGTGTCGGTGCTTGGGCCTTCCTCGACTCGGGTCACGCCATGGCCCAGGCCGAGCGCTTGGACAAGCTCAGGCAAAGCGGTGCCGATATCGGGCCGCTGCACGGGGTTCCGGTCGGTGTGAAGGACATCATCGACACCAAGGACATGCCGACCCAGAACGGAACACCGGTGGACGCCGGCCGCCAGCCCAAGACGGACGCAGCGGTAGTCACCCGCTTGCGCCAAGCCGGAGCGGTCATCCTGGGCAAGACGGTCACGACGGAGCTGGCCTTTACCGCACCGTCCGCGACCCTCAACCCCCACAACCCGGCCCACACCCCCGGCGGTTCATCCTCTGGCTCGGCCGCGGCGGTGGCCGCCAACATGGTGCCCTTCGCGGTCGGCACCCAGACCGGCGGATCCATTGTCCGCCCGGCCTCCTTCTGCGGCGTGGTCGGCTTCAAGCCGACCCACGGCCTGATTGCACGCAGCGGCTGCGTGGTGCAAGCCTTCGAACTGGATACCATCGGCCCGATCGCCCGCTCGGTCGATGACGCGGCCCTGCTGGCCGAGGTGATGCAAGGCTACGACCCCGGAGATGAAGCAACGGTTCCGCGCGCGCCCTCGCGCATGCTCGCCACGGCGCGAAGCAAACCGCCGGTGATCCCCTCGCTCGGCTTCGTCAAGACGCCGAAATGGGGCGATGCGGAGCCCTATCTGCAAGAGGCCTTCGGGGAACTGACCGAGGTGCTTGGAGACCTCTGCGACGAGGTTGCGCTACCGGATGTCTTCGCGAATTCATGGCCAGCGCACCGGACGGTCATGGTCACTGGCTTTGCGCGCAACCTCGGCCACTACGAAGAGCGGTTCGGCGACCAACTCAGCGAGCAACTGCGCCACGCTATCGTCGAGGGCAGGACCGTGAGCGCGGTGGACTATCTCGCGGCCCGCGACTGGTGCGACGTCCTCAATCAAGGCTTGGACGAGGTGTTCGAGCGCTACGATGCGATTCTAACCCCAGCAGCGCCCGGGGAGGCCCCCGCGGACTTGAACACCACCGGAAATCCCGTCTTCAATGCCATGTGGTCGTTTCTGGGCACTCCGGCGATTACCTTGCCGCTCATGGCCGGCCCGAATGGCTTGCCCATGGGCGTGCAGTTGGTCGGCCCGCGCGGAGACGATGCCCGGCTGCTCAGGACCGCCAATTGGCTCTATGATAGGATCATGACCGATGAGGATTAACGAGGGAGCGCGGCGATGACCGGACTGGACAAGACCTTGGGGATCGTATCGCTCGTCTGCCTGGGGGCCTTCCTCTATGTCCTGGGCTCCTATGCCCTCGAGCCCGATCTTATCATTATTCTCGTGATAGGGACGGTGATGGCGGGATACGATTTTTGGCTCGAACTCTTTGCAAGGAAGCCGGATAACGGCGCGTAGCGCCGCGCGTTCGAAGAGCCTGGTCCAGACGAGAAAACGGCGGCCCCGCTGGTCGGAGCCGCCGCATCCTTCTTCGCCTTTCCAGCCATCACCGGCGCAACGACGCCGGGGAAACCGGAATTTCAGCCGTCGCTTTAAGCCGCCTTGCGCAGCGGGCTACGACGCAGGGTCTTGCCCTTGGCAATCGGCTTGGCGGTCGCGCGCTTGACGGCCGGCTTCTTCGCCGTGCCAGCCATCGCTTTGCGGACTCGGGCCATCTGGCTGTGCACCGGATTCTTCGCGGCCATCGGCTTCTTCGCGGCAGCAGCCTTGCGAACGGCAGGTTTCTTCATCGCCGGCTTCCTGGCAGCAGGCGTCTTCGCGGCGGCCACCTTGCGCGCCGGAGCCTTCGCGGCCATCGGCTTCTTCGCGGCAGCAGCCTTGCGAACCGCAGGCTTCTTCATCGCGGGCTTCTTGGCAGCAGGCTTCTTCGCGGCGGCAACCTTGCGCGCCGGCGCCTTCGCGGCCATCAGCTTCTTCGCGGCAGCAGCCTTGCGAACCGCAGGCTTCTTCATCGCGGGCTTCTTGGCGACGGGCTTCTTCGCAGCGGCAACCTTGCGCGCCGGCGCCTTCGCGGCCATCGGCTTCTTCGCGGCGGCGGGCTTGCGCGCCGCGGGTTTCTTCACCGCCGCGGGTTTCTTGGCGGCGGGTTTCTTGGCGGCCGACTTGGTCGCCTTACCGGCAGTCTTCCGGCCTACAGTTTTGGTAGCCATCCTCCGGCTCCTTGTAAAAAGTTTGCGATAGGAGCCCGGACTGGGCTCGGTAAGCAGGGCATGCTTAAAGGAATAGGGTTAACAAACGGTAATTCTTGTGAAACGCCGTAAGATCCCCGATTTTTCTTCATGAAGCAGACAGTGCCTGGCGCTCGAGGGACAAAGGTGATCCATCTTGCGGGCCCTCGGCTTCCGGAAGGTTTCCGGCTTCGCGCTCTGTAGGACCTCGCGAAACCAAAGAGCCCAAGGCAATCAGCAGGGGAGGACAAACTGAACCACGGACGCACCCTGGCAATTGGATTAGCGCTCGCCGCCTTGCTGGGCGCGCTGCTATGGCTCGGCTACGGCTATGCCGAACGCCGCTATACCGAGGAATTGCGCGCGCGCGGCCAGACCGCCTTGGCGCTTTACGCTGAGATGACCCGCGGCTGGCTGAACAAGTATCGCGCCTTGACACCAATCTATGCCCGCAGCCCCGTGGTGATCGCAGCGCTTCGCCACCCGGAAGACGGCATTCGCCTGGACATGCTCAATCAGGATTTGGAGCTTTGGAACAGCATCTCCGGGGCGTCGGATACATACGCACTTGACGATCGGGGCTTTGCGATCGCCGCGTCGAATTGGGCGGACCCGGTTACTTTCGTTGGCAAGAGCTACAGCTTCCGGCCCTATTTCGGGGAAGCGATGGAAGGCCGGCTCGGCCGGTTCTTCGCGCTAGGGACGGTTTCGGGCAAGCGTGGATACTACTTCGCACACCCGGTGCGGGACGCCGGAAAGATTCTGGGTGCCATCGTCGTCAAGGTCGCGGTCGAGGCGATTGAGCGCGAGTTTCGCCTCAGCCCCAACGAGGTGTTTATCTCCGATCCCAGCGGCGTGATCCTCGTCTCCGGCAATCCGGCGCTTCGGCTCACCACCTTGGCGCCCTTGACCGAGCAAGATCAGGAGCGGATCCGGAAGGTCAGGCAGTTCGACCTAGAAGCGTTGAAGCCCGCGCCCTTGAAGGGCGCCAGCCCGTCCCTGGCCGCTACGGAAAGCGAGATCGTCATCGCGCTCCCTGACCGTTCGAACCCGCAACCGGGCGAGTTTCTGCATCTGACCCAGGCGATGCTGGCAGAGGACTGGGTGCTGCATTTGTTGACGGATAGCGCGCCGGCGCGCAGTCAGGCACTCACCCTCGTGCTGCTGATCGCGGCCGTGGCACTGGCGCTCGCATTGGCGGTCGCCTTGTCCTGGCAATGGCGCCAGAGGCTGTTGGAACGTCTGCGCGAGCGCGAGCGCCTGCAAAAGGTCCTGGAGCAAAAGGTCGCCGAACGCACCGCCGGGCTGTCGGAAGCCAACCGGCAGCTGCAAAGCGAGGTCGCGGAGCGCAAAGCCGCCGAAGAGGACCTGCGCCGGACCCAGTCCGAGCTTGTGCAAGCGGGCAAACTCGCCGCGCTGGGGCAAATGTCGGCAGCCCTAAGCCACGAGTTCAATCAGCCGCTCACAGCGATCCGCACCTACACGGAAAACGCCATCGCCTTCATGGGCGGCGACGCAAAGGGGAAAGCCGAGACCAACATGCGGCGGATCCTGCGGCTGACCGAACGTATGGCCCAGTTGTCCAAGCACCTGACGCGCTTTTCCCGCAAGCCCAACGACACGGTTTCCGAGGTACTGGTGCGCGATGTCATCGCCGAAACGCTCGAACTCCTGAGCGGGCGGTTGGACCGGGCGGGCGCCACGGTGGAGGTGCTCGGCGATCCAGACGTCTTCGTGGTGGGCGGCCATGTGCGCCTGCAGCACGTTATGATGAATCTCGTCGCCAACGCGCTCGACGGGGCGCGGCCCGACACGCCCGTGCGGATCTCGATCGCCGTGAGGCCCGAGGGGGCGACGACCCGAATTCTGGTGGATGACAACGGCCGAGGCATTTCCGAAGCGGATTTGCCGCGCATCTTCGACCCCTTCTTCACCACCAAGGAGGTGGGCCAGGGCCTGGGCCTGGGGCTTTCCATTACCTTCAACATCATTAAGGACTTTGGTGGCGAGATCCGCGCCGAGAATCGGGCCGAAGGCGGCGCGCGCTTCATTCTGACCCTGCGATCCGCCAGCGCCGCGGCCATGGAGGCGGCGAAGTGAGCCCCGCCAAGGTCATTCTGGTCGACGACGAGGAAGATATCCGCTTGTCCGTCGAACAAGCACTCGAGATCCGAGGCTTCGAAGTGACCTCCTTCGCACGCGCGGAACGGGCCTTGGATCTGGCCAGCCGGACCTTCGACGGCGTGATCATCTCCGACATTCGCATGCCCAAGATGGATGGTCTGCAATTCTTGAGCGCGGTGCGCGAGATCGATCCCGATCTGCCTGTCATTCTCATTACCGGACATGGGGATGTGCCTTTGGCGGTCGAGGCCTTGCGCGGCGGTGCCTACGACTTCATCGAGAAGCCCTTTCCGCCGGACCGCCTGGGCGAAGCCGTGCGCCGCGCCATCGACCTTAGGCGCCTGACCTTGGAGAACCGCGTATTCCGGGAACGGCAAGACACCGCCGACCCGTTGGACTCGGCGATTGTCGGCCGGGCCGCCGCGATGGTTGAGTTGCGCCAGCGGATTCGCACCGTGGCGGCGGCGCCGATGGACGTGTTGGTGCTCGGCGAAACGGGCACCGGCAAGGAGTTGGTGGCGCGCGCGCTGCACGACCTCTCGCCGCGAGAAGACAAGCCCTTCGTCACGGTGAATCTCGCGGCACTGCCCCCGGGAACCGTGGAGTCCGAGCTTTTCGGGCACGCGGCGGGGGCGTTTCCCGGGGCGCTGCGCGGCCGGGTCGGGCGTTTCGAGCACGCCCGTGGCGGAACCTTGTTCCTGGACGAAATCGGCGCGGCACCGCTTGCCCTGCAAGTCAAGCTGCTGCGCGCCGTTGAAGACCGGGCGATCGAGCCCCTGGGATCCAACGAGCGGGTCGAGCTCGATCTGCGCTTCATCGCGTCCACGAAGGAAGACCTCGAGGAACTGGTCGCCGAGGGCCGCTTCCGGGACGATCTGCTTTACCGGTTGAACGCGGTGACCTTGCAAGTTCCCCCGCTGCGGGACCGTCCCGAAGACGCGCCGCGCCTGTTTCAGCACTTCGTCTCGGCTGCCGCGTCGCGTGACCGGCGGGAGGCGCCGGAGATTCCACCGGAATCCTTCCTGGCGCTCTCGGCCGCCGAATGGCGCGGCAATGTCCGCGAGCTGAAAAACGCCGCCGAACGCTTCGTTTTGGGCCTGGGGATCGAGGAAACCGGGGCCGAAGGCCAGCCGGCGACACTCGCCGAGCAGGTCGACCGCTTCGAAAAGAGCGCCATCGCCGCCGCCTTGGCGGCCTCGGGGGGCAATCTAAAGGCGACCCACGAGACCTTGGGCCTGTCCCGCAAGACCTTGTACGAGAAGATGCAGAAGCATCAGCTCAAGCGAGAGGACTTCCTCGCGAAGGCCGAATAGCCGGCCGGCGTCCCCGATTCCACCCACGCTCACGGCCCCTATGGGTGGGATTGGAAACACAGGCCGGTGAAAACCGCGGAATCGCCCTTTACGCGCCCGGAAAACCTTGAAGTGCCGATTGGAAGCGTGATCGATTACGCCGTACCAGATACTGAAATCGGCCCATCGAGCCGATACGGCTCAAGACAACCCGGGAGGAAAGACAATGGGTTTACGCAGCACGCTGGCCACCGCGGCCGGCATTCTCGCCATCTCCACCTCGGCGGCCTTCGCCGCCTGCGACGACGGTGAGATCCTGATCAAGTTCAGCCACGTCACCAACACCGACAAGCACCCCAAGGGAATCGCCGCCTCGCTCTTGGCGGATCGGGTCAACGAGGAGATGAACGGCAAGGCCTGCATGGAGGTCTTCCCTTCCTCCCAGCTCTACAATGACGACCAAGTGCTCGAAGCCATGCTGGCCGGCGATGTCCAGATGGCGGCACCCTCCTTGTCGAAATTCGAGAAGTTCACCAAGAAGTTCCGGATCTTCGACCTGCCGTTCATGTTCAAGAATATCGAGGCGGTGGATGCCTTCCAGTCCTCGGACACCGGTCAGGCCCTCTTGACCTCGATGACCCGCCGGGGGCTGCTGGGCCTTGCCTATTGGCATAACGGCATGAAGCAGATGTCCGCCAATCGGCCCTTGATCAACCCTTCGGACGCCTCCGGCCTGAAGTTCCGGGTGCAGTCCTCGGACGTATTGGTGGCACAGATGGCCGCCCTGGGCGCTAGCCCGCAGAAGATGGCCTTCTCCGAGGTCTATGGCGCCCTGCAGACCGGCGTGGTCGATGGGCAGGAGAACACCTGGTCCAACATCTGGGGCCAGAAGTTCTTCGAGGTCCAGGACGGCATCACCCAGACCGACCACGGCATCATTGACTACCTGGTGGTGACCTCCGTGGACTTCTGGGAAGGCTTGCCGGATGACGTGCGCGATCAGCTCGCCACGATCATGGCCGAGGTGACCGCCACCCGTAATGGCGAGTCGACCCGCGTCAACGAGGAGGCCAAAGAGGCCATCCTGAACGCAGGCGGCGAGGTCCGCACGCTCACGCCCGAGCAGCGCGCAGCCTGGGTCGATGCCATGAAGCCCGTTTGGGAAGAGTTCGAAGGCGACGTCGGTGCGGACAACATCGCGGCGGCGCAAGCCATCAACGCGGGCCTGTAAGAAAAAAGCGCGTTAAAGCAGCGCGCGTCCTTTAGTATTAGGCAGAACGTCTTTTGGGGCGGCGCGCTTGCGCAGCCGCCGCCCCAGGGCGCCTTGGACACCAAGGCACTCAAAATCGAAAAATAATTGACCCGCCAAGCGGGCGATGGAGGGAGCGGAGATGCATTACCAGCCACGCAGCGCCCTCGGGCGGGCCATCAACACCATCGAGGAGACGCTGATCGCGGTCATCCTCGGCCTGATGACGCTCATCACCTTCGCCAACGTGATCGCCCGCTACGGGTTTAACAGCAACATCCTCTGGGCGCTGGAAATGACCAGCTTCCTATTCGCCTGGCTGGTTCTGCTTGGCGCGAGCTACGGGGTCAAGGTCACAGCGCACCTGGGGGTGGACGCGGTCGTGAACATGCTCGGTCACGGCGCCCGGCGCATCCTGGGCCTAATCGCCGCCGGGCTTTGTGTCGTCTATGCCTTCCTGCTGCTCAAAGGCGGCTGGGACTATTGGGCCCCCTTCGTGGACTTGCAGCCGACCTCCGGGCGGTTCTTCCCGACCGGCTTCGAGAGTGTGCGCGGACAGGCCTGGTACGAGGTCAACGACATCGATATGCCGGCCTTCCTGAACCCGCTGTTCTCCAACATCTTCAACTACGGGGAACCTTACGAGAAACTGCCGCGCCTGATCCCCTACGCGATTCTGCCCTTTTCCATGGCGCTTCTGCTCTGGCGCTTCATCGAGGCCTTTCTGCGGGTCTGGCGTGGCGACCAAGAGATGATTATCGCGAGCCACGAGGCGGAGGAATTGGTCGAAGAGGCCGCCGCCAAGGCCGACAAGGACGGTTGAAGCCATGGACGTCGCCATTCTCTTCGCGCTCATCATCTCCCTTCTGCTCATCGGGGTGCCCATCGCAGTGGCGCTGGGCTTGAGCTCCACCGTCTTTCTCCTGGTGCTCTCCGACAGCTCGCTGGGCTCCATCGCGCAGACGCTCTTCCAGGCCATGGCGGGGCATTACACCCTGCTCGCCATCCCCTTCTTCATCCTGGCCTCCACCTTCATGTCCACCGGCGGGGTGGCGCGCCGGATCATCCGATTCGCCATCGCCTGCGTCGGGCACTTTCCCGGCGGGCTAGCAATCGCCGGGGTCTTCGCCTGCATGCTCTTCGCGGCCCTGTCCGGGTCCTCGCCGGCCACGGTGGTGGCTATCGGGACCATTGTGATCGCCGGCATGCGGCAAGTGGGCTACAGCAAGGACTTCGCCGCCGGCGTGATCTGTAACGCCGGGACCCTGGGCATCCTGATTCCGCCCTCCATCGTGATGGTGGTCTATGCCGCGGCAACCGACGTCTCGGTCGGCCGGATGTTTCTGGCCGGCGTCATTCCCGGCATCTTGGCCGGCCTGATGCTGATGAGCGCCATCTACTTGACGGCGAAGTGGCGGAATCTGCCGAAAGGCGATTGGCTGGGCTGGACGGAGATATTTGCCTCCGCGCGTAACGCGGGCTGGGGCCTTTTCCTAATCGTGATCATCCTGGGCGGCATCTACGGCGGCATCTTCACGCCGACGGAAGCCGCGGCCGTGGCGGCGGTCTACGCCTTCCTGATCGCGAATTTCATCTACCGGGACATGGGGCCGCTTCGCTTATCCGAGGGCGAATCGGTCTCCCTGCTGCGCAAGCCCTCGGCCCTGCTCACCGCCTGGGTCCACAAGGACACCAAGCATGCGCTGTTCGAAGGCGGCAAGCTGACCATCACCTTGTTGTTCATCATCGCCAACGCGCTGATCCTGAAGCACGTGCTGACCGACGAGCAGATCCCCCAGCAGATCGCCGCCTCCATGCTCGACGCCGGCTTCGGGCCCATCGTGTTCCTGATCATCGTCAACGTGATCCTGCTGATCGGCGGTCAGTTCATGGAGCCCTCGGGCCTGATCATCATCGTGGCCCCACTGGTCTTCCCCATTGCCATCGAGCTTGGCATCGATCCCATCCACCTTGGCATCATCATGGTGGTGAACATGGAAATCGGGATGATCACACCGCCGGTGGGCCTCAATCTCTTCGTCACCTCCGGTGTCGCCGGGATGCCCATGATGCGGGTGGTCAAGGCCGCCCTTCCATGGGTTGGGATCCTCTTCATCTTCCTGATCATGGTGACCTACATCCCCTGGCTATCGACCTTCCTGCCGACAACCTTCATGGGCCCGGAGATCATCACGAACTAGGGTCCAGAGCTTAGCTTGCCGTCGGTGTCGGCTGTTTCTCGAACAAAGCCCGCAAGGATTCCTCGGAGTCCTTGTTCAAGGAGGTGCGCAGGATTTTGCCGGTCCCGGCAAAATCGCTCAGCGCGGCAATAACCTTGTCGCCTGTCACCTTGCGGACCAGTACGAAGACAGCCGCCCCATCCGGCCTCAAGCTCTCGCCAAGCTTTTTCATGAAATCGTCGTCGATGCCAAGAGCGGTGAAATAGCCGGATAGCGCACCAGCCCCCGCGCCCACGGCCGCCCCAAGCAGGGGGTTGAAGAACAGCATGCCGATCAAGAGGCCCCAAAAGCCTCCGCCGACCGCCCCGGCCGCCGTCAGATCAACCGCGTGGTGAAGCTTGACCTTGCCGTCACTCTCCTTCGTGACGACCACCACATCCTCCATGTCTATCAGGTATTCTTTCTGAAGCTCGGTGAGCCGGGCGCGCAGTTCGAAGGCCTTCTTTTGATCGTCGAAGGCAATGGCGATAAGATCGGCCATGGACAAACTCCCTTTGGTTGAGTGTCACTCGGTTCGATTTCAAGACTTCGGGAAAAGGGGCCAGGCTGGCCCTGTCTGGGACGACTGAACCGGAAACCAGTACAAAGACGCCGTTGAAAATTTGCAGTATTAATATATGCATTATCGCGCTCGCCCAAGACAGCGATTTCGACTTGGCCCGAGGAAAGACGGAATTTACGCAATCGAACAAGAATGGAGGCAGACATGCGGTTGGTCATCATTGCCATCGTCGCACTTATAGTCATAGCGGTTGCCTACTATTTCCTCACCCAGCAAGAAACCTCGGACCTCGCGCAGCAAGCCGGTCAAGCCGTGGAACAGGCGGTGGAAGAAGCTAGCGACGCGGCCCAGGAGGGTGCGGACAAAGTGTCCAGCCTGGTGGTGGATGGTGTCGACCTCGGCAAGGAACTTGGCACCGGGCTAGACAATCTCAAGACCTCCCTCGAGGGCATCACGGACAAGGCCTCGGCGGAAGCCGCCTTGCCGAAGCTGGAGGAACTGAAGAGTCAGATGGAAGGCTGGGGAAAAGCAGTTGAGCAACTCCCGGCCGAGGGCAAAACGGCCTTGGCGGGCACGATATCCGCCTCCTTGCCGACGCTGGAGAGCTTGGCTGCAAAGCTCGATTCCATTGAAGGCGTCGGCCCGGTGATCAAGCCGACCCTGGACGATATCCTCGCGAGCCTGAAGCAATGGTCGGAAGCGAGCGGATAAAACAGCGGCGTTCAGCGGTGCGGTCATTTTCCATGACCGCGCCGCCGGGCGGCCCTTCTCGGGTCCGCAACACGGCGGCAATCGCCCACACCAGCCGCGCGCTCCATTGACAACCGGCAAGACGGTGGAGCCGCCGGCCGGGCGGGCCGGTTAGCACATGAACATCACCATCGGTCATAAGATCTTCGCGGTCGCCGGATTGCTTGTGGCGCTGATGGCCGCGGTCGCCGGCATGACGACCTGGAAGCTTCGGCAAGCGTCCCAGGAAGTCGATACGATCGCCCTGTACCTTCTTCCGCTGGCCAACCGGGTTTCGGGAATCCAGGCGCAGATGCTGCGCCAGGAGATCGTGCTACAGCGCATTCTCGCCCATATCGAGGGGCCGGATACCAGCGAGGCCGCCATCAATCGAGATCTTACGCATTTCGAGGAGATCGGGGCCGAGGTCGATCAACAGATCGCGGAGGCCGCCTCGCTCGCCGATCAATCGCTTGGCCGCCTCTTGAGCGACAAAGTCAGGGTTGAGATGAGCCGGATCTCCTCGTCACTTTGGAACATCGAGCAACAGCACGGCGATATTCATGATCTCGTCGTCCGATTCGTCGAAGCCCACCAAAGCGGCCATGGGGAAGCGGCGGAAACCTTAGGGCAGGTTTTCAGCGCGGCGCAAATCCAGGTCGACGAGTCCGTCACCATCCTGGTCTCCGAAATCGTCGATTTGAGCGAGAGAATGACTCTCATGGCCGATGAGGAGGAACATCTGATCCTCAAATTCAACTTGGCGGTGACCGCCCTGGCCGTGGTTCTGGGCTTGCTGTTCGCGGCGGTCCTAACCCGGAGCCTGGTGCGGCCCCTGCATCGCCTGCGTGACGGGACGCAGGCGGTTCAAGTGGGCGACTTGAGCCACGACATTCCGGTGACCACCCGCGACGAGATCGCCGACTTGACCCGTGCCTTCAATCACATGCTCAAGGAATTGCGGGCCAAGGAAGACCTCAAGAAACTTTTCGGCACCTACGTCGACCCGCGCGTGGTCGAAACCGTGACAGGGGACTCCGGGGAGTCCCACCCGGAGACCCCCAGCGAGAAGAAGCAGGTGACGGTCTTCTTCTCGGATATCGCCAACTTCACCGCGATCGGCGAGCGCTTGTCCCCGGTCGGCTTGGTGCGTTTGATCAACGAATATTTGTCGCTTGCGAGCGCCCCTATCATCGAGAACGACGGCGTAATCGACAAGTACATGGGCGACGGCGTGATGTCGTTCTGGTGTCAGCCCTTTGTGGCCGAAGGCGCACAGGCCAAGCTTGCTTGCCAGGCTGCCCTTAACCAATTCGATCAGCTGAAGATCTTGCACGGGCGACTGCCAGACGTCACGGGCCTGAGGCGCGATCTTCCCGAGATCCAAATCCGGATCGGCTTGGCAAGTGGAGAGGCCATCGTCGGCTCCATCGGGTCGGAGTACGCAAAGAACTTCACGGTGATGGGCGATACAGTCAACATCGCCTCGCGGCTGGAGGGCGCTAACAAGGTCTACGGCACCAAGGTCCTGGTCTGCGAGGAGACCTGGAATCGCGCGGGCGAGGCCTTTGAGATGCGCGAGATCGACTCCATCGCCGTGCAAGGCAAGATAGAGCCACTCAGGATCTTCGAGTTGCTTGGCGCCAAGGGTAGCCTGTCCTCGGAAGTTGCCTCCGCGCGAGACGACTTCGAGGCCGCGCTCGTTGCCTACCGCGCCCGGAACTGGGAGGAAGCCGAGCGTCTGTTCGGAAAGTGCCTGAAAGAGTGGCCGAACGACAAACCGGCCAGCGTGTTCCTTGAGCGCATCAAGCGGCTGCGCGCCTCTCCGCCGCCGGAAACCTGGGACGGGGTGTGGAGCCTAAACGCGAAGTGAGGCTTCGGCGGGCAGGCCCCGGGATTGCTTATTTCAGGAACTCCACACGCTGCAGGAAGGCGCTCGCCTTGCCATCGTTCTTGGAATCGGAAGTATCAACCTCGATGCTGATCCCCGACACCGCCGGAACATGGTCCAATTCGAAGCTATTGCGGAACTCCTTGACGAGATCGAGTTCCGTCACAGTGGTTTTGCCCGCGCCAGGGTGCTCGACGCAAATGTAGCGCCCGATCTTCTTGAAATGATGCCCGACGTAGGGCTTCTCAAGCGTGTCGCTGCCGTCCTGACAGAGGAAAAAGCCTAGGAAATAAGGGCTGTCCGGAATGAACATCGATCCGCTGGGCTGCTTCTTATGCCCAAAGAAGACGTAGAACATGATGGCTTCATTATCGATCCCGCGTTGGTAGGACGCTCCGTCCGGATACTCGGAAACGCCCCAGTGGAGCCTGAGGCTGTTCGCGCCGGGAAGATCTTTTTCTTGAATAATCAGGCCAAAGGCCTGCTCCTTCACATTCAGGCGCAGAGCGCCGTCGGACTGAGATAGCAGAATCTTGTCTTTGTCGGTCGCATCCTGCTTCAGTTCGAAACCCTTCTGCTTGAGCCAATCATAGGTGGACAGGCCCGGGGTCCCGGAGAAATCCAGCTCAAAAAGTGACGCACCCGATTGCGCCGCCGACCCGCTTGTCATGAAGCTCAGCGATAACAGCGCCGCGGCCACCCCGCCTGCCATGCGGGAGATGGATACGTTCCGGAAGGCACTCAACATTGCAAAACCTCTCATCGCTGTTACCGTCAGGGTCGCCGAAACGGCCAAAATACCGAATGGCGCTCTATTGAATGTGGTGCATCACATTGACGATCACAGCGCCCCAAACGGTCAAGAGGACGTTGCCGATCGCGTAAGGCGCGGTATAGCCAATCACAGGGGCGGCACTAGCAACCCTTTCCTTGATGACGTTCAGTGCCGCGGTGCAGGTTCCGGCACCGGTCAGGGCCCCAAACAGCAAAGCCGCATTCATCTTAAGGACATAGCGGCCCACGAAGAGCCGAGCCAGCATCGGCGTCAAGGTCACCGCCACGCCCGCCAGCAGCAACACTAGTCCCGTCTCCTCGATCGCTGAAACCGCTTTTACGCCAGCGACCAGCCCGACGCAAACGATGAAGAGATTCAAGCCCAGATCCGTGAAAACCCAAAGCGCCGGCGCGGGAATCTGCCCGAAGGTCGGATGCATCGCGCGCAGCCACCCAAAGAACAAGCCGGAAACCAGAACCCCTCCACCGACGCCCAGAGTGATCGGGATCTCGAATACCTTCACGGAGAGCAAGCCGATCAAGGTCCCGAGAACGATGCCGGTGCCCAGCATGATGAGATCGGTGGTGGTGGTCGGGCGCTCGGCGAAGCCAAGCGCGCGCACCGCTTGCTCGACCTGATTGCGCTCACCGGCGACGCGCAGCGTGTCATAGGGATGCACGACCGTGGAACCCGTAAGCAGAATCTCGTGACCCTGGCGAACGATGCCCCTCAGGAAGATTCCGCGCCCGAACCGGTTCGAGATTTCCTGTAGCGTCTTGCCGACTGCTTGCTTTTTCATGAGCACGATATTTGCGATCTCGCCTTTGATCTTCTCGAAGGCCCCAAGTGGGACTTCCTGGCCGACCGGGTGAGCGGCTTCAACCAGATCACGGCCCAATCCAATGATCGCCAGGATATCGTTCTCCTGGATAACGGTCGCCGGGCCGGCCTTGATCCTCTTGCCGTTCCGGCGGATCCTATCGACCTCGACCTTGCCGGCGAAAGTGCTCTCTAGCTCTGCCACGGTCTTGCCCACCGCCTTGCCCGCCTCGGCCTCGAAAGCCCTGAGATCGAGCTGCTTATGCCAGGAGAGCAAGTCCGGCGGCTCCGCCTCGGCGCCGCCCGCCATCCGCGATCGCAGGGCCTTGGCTTCAGCCCGCAAATCGATACCCAGAATGCGCGGCATCAGCTTTAGCGTGAGAATCAGGCCCGCCGTCCCGAAAATGTAGGTGATGGCGTAGGCCACGGCCAAGTCGCTTTGGTAGGTCGACGCCTCGGCAGCGGAAATTGACAACTGCTTGATCGCCCCTTCCGCCGTGCCGATGGTCGGCGACTGCGTCATAGCGCCGGACAAGAGCCCGGCCGTAGTGCCGGGGTTCAAGCCAAGGACGACCCCAAGCGCCAGCGCGGTGCCAAGCCCCGCCACGCCAACCACGAGCGACACCCAAAGATAGTTCAGGCCCTCGATCTTGAGGCCGCTTAGGATTGCCGGTCCAACCCTGTAGCCGACCCCGAAAATGAACAAGGCGAAGGCGATCGTCTTGAGAAGGTCCGGAATATCGATGCCGATCTGACCTACCACGAGTCCAGCCAGAAGGCATCCGGTCGTGGCGCCAAGGCTGAAACCCTTGACCTTGATCTTTCCGATTGCGTAGCCGAGCGCCAAACAAAGGAAGATAACGATCTGCGGATAGGCGCGCAGAAGATCAACGGCCGACGCGATCATCGGGAGCGCCCTTCCCGTAACACCGGTCCTACGGGGCGCGGCCCGTTCGCTTCACGTGGTGACCCCTGTCGAGGCATCATGACGATTGGGTCTCGAACGCCGCGTGGTAGTCCGCGAGCAGATCGCTGATCGCCTTGCCGATCTTCGCGTAGGCCGCATCCGGCAGATTCGCCAGGGAGACGCGCATCGACATCTTCGGCGCATCGAAGCCTCCCCCGTCCATCAAGACGATGGCATCGCGCTTGGCAAGCTGCCAGACGAAGTCGATCGGCTCGTGCGCCGACAGCATCCAGTGGGCGAAATCCGCGCCGTAGCGCTGGGCGGCCAGCTTGGGGATATCGATCTCCACGTAGTAGCAGGCTGCGTATTGATCCGCGGGCGACGGGATGCCGATCGCCTTGAAGAGCGTCTCGAAGCGGTCACGGACGATGGACCGCGTCTCCTGCTTGTAGGCAGCAGGCCTTGCAAGGAGAACAGCGCCATCTGCACCTGCTGAGGCGTCGAAAGCCCGGCGGTATGATTGAGCGCCACGGTGCGGCTGTCGGCGACCATGCGGTCGATGAGCTTCATCTTGTCCGGCTCGATCACGATCGTGTGATAGCGCTCGCGCAGGGCGGCCCGGTCGGCTTCGGGCAAGGCGGCGAGCTTCTTGTCGAAGACATTATCTTCGTGGATGCCAATCACCCCTAGCCTCCACCCCGTCGCACCGAAATACTTCGAATACGAGTAGACAAGAATGGTATTGAGCGGACAGCTCGCCGCCAGGGAGGTGAAGCCCTCGACGAAGGTGCCATAGACGTCGTCGGTCAAGAGGATGAGGTCGGGCCACCTCTTACTGATCAGTTCCGAAAGCTTGCGATGAGTTTCGGGATGCATGGCGACCGAAGTCGGGTTGGAGGGATGCACGAGGAAGAAGGCTTTGACATCCGGGTCCGCGAGCTTCTCGATCTCTGACTCGGGATACTGCCAGTGATCGGCCTCCGACTGGGCAACGTCCAGTTCGACGAGTTCGAAATCGTTGAGGGGCGGAATCTCCAGGTAGGGGGTGAAAATGGGTATCCCGAGGGCGATCTTGTCGCCCTTGTGCAAAAGCTTGTTTTCCATCAAGGAGTTGAAGACGTAAGACATGGCGGCGGTGCCGCCTTCGGTGGCGAAAAGGTCGAACTTGCCGGGCGGCGGTTTGCCCGCGCACATCTCCAAAGCCAGATAGGCCCGCCCGATCTCTTCGCAGCAACGCAGCATCCGGTCGGGTGTCGGGTAGTGGTCGCCTAAGACGCCGTCGACCAGTTCGAAAACGAAATCCTCTTCATCAAGGCCCAGGTCCTGAACCGCCAAAGTCAAGCAATCGGCCAGAAACCGCCCGCCGGCCTCGTTTCCCAAGGAGTCCAGAAAAGACCGAAAGCGCCGCGCGCATCCCGGCTTGTCGGGCGCCCCAGCCAGCCCGGGCTTGTCGAGGGCACGCTTTGCCTCCGACAAGGCGAACAAACCAAGCTGATGAAAGGCGCGGCGCGGCTCGTCGGCGAGCCAGTTGGGGTTGCCGCGGCCCGCGTTCAGGAGCATGCGCTCATGATCGCTGGTGGCCATTCGAATGAACGTGTTCTTCAACTCGAAGGGGCTGAGGCCCTCGTACCCCTGCTCGATTTTCCGCTGATCCATGCCAGGTGCCTCCCCGAGTTAACGCACGGATCAGACATAAGTATTCTTATGCAAATTGATACATCTTCTTTTATGCTTTTTTTGCTCTGCCCGCTCGTCCGCGGCGATCCACTTCCGAGGTGACGCGCACGTGAAAAGGTCCGTAACCTCACTGCTCGCGGGGCTGGGCATCCCCACCCTGACGATCGGCACGGACTTCACGGGGGCACTGGTGCTGGCGACGCCGATCGAACTGGAGTTCGGGGCCGACATCACCACGACACAGTGGGTCCTGAACAACTATGCCCTGACCTTCGCCATGGGCATGGTCGCGGGCGGAAAGCTCGCGGACAGCTACGGGCGGCGGCGCCTGCTCTTGATCGGCCTCGTGATCTTCGTCACCGCCTCGCTGGGCTGCGCGCTCGCGCCTTCGGTGGGCTGGCTGATCGCCGCGCGGGCGGCACAGGGCGTTGGGTCGGCGATCGCTTGGCCCAGCATTCTGGCCTTGGCGGCGACGTGGCTGAGCGAAGAAAAGCGCGGCTTTGCGATCGGGCTGGTGCTCGGCATCGTGACTTTCGGCAATGTCATCGGGCCGGCTCTCGGCGGGATCGCGAGCGGACTGGGAGACTGGCGCGCCTTCTTCGTCATTAATCTCATTCTTGGCACCTTGTCCTTGCTCCTGGTGCCGCGATTGGTGGCGCGGGACACGCAAGACTGGCCGGAAGAGCGCATCGACTTTATCGGTATCGCCCTTCTGGCCTCGGCGGTCCTTGCCTTGCTTTACGCACTGGATGTGGGCGCGGATTGGGGGTGGACGGACCCGCGCATCCTCGCGCTCTTCATCGTCGCTCTTGCCCTCTTCTCAGCCTTTCCTCTCTGGGAGAAACGGCCAGCTTCGCCCTTGATTCCGCTCAACCTGCTTCATGGCAGGCAGTTCCAGCTGGCGCTGGCCGCCAATGGCCTGGTGGTTCCGGCCGTCTTTCTGCTCTTTCTGTATATCCCGCAGTATCTGCAGAAGGTTTATGGCTGGCACATTTTCCACGCCTCGATCGGCTCGCTGCCCCTGATGCTCTGCCTTTCGATTTTCTCGGTGCTGTCGGGCCGCCTATACGGAACCATCGGACCGCAGAAACTGCTGCTGTTCGGATATACCTTGGTCACGCTCGGCTGCATCCTTATCACCCAGTTCTCCCCGGCATGGGGATATTGGGGACTGGTTCCCGCGATGATCCTTATCGGCACCGGCTCGGGCCTGTCCGTCGGGCCCGCGGGCACCATCGCGGTCGGCGCGGCGGGACAGGCGCGCGCGGGTTTGGCGGGCGCCTTGTCCTTCATGGTGCATTTGACCATGGGGGCGATTGGGGTTGGTGCGGGCACGGCGGTCTTTACCGCCGCCAACGCCCGGCACCTGGCCGCGGGTTTGGAACGCCTCTCGCTCAAGGTCTCACCCGCGGACCAAGGCTCACTGATCGGCGCGGCCCCGGGCTCGGAGAAGGTCCGCGCCATCCTCGACAGTTTCCCGGCGGAGGCACGCGGAAAGGTCGAGACCCTCGTGCGCGATGGGTTCAATATGGGGATTCAAGATGCCTATTGGCTGGCCTTGGCGCTCGCGGCTCTTGGTATTGTCGTGGCCTTTCGGCTCGAGGAGGAGCAGCACACCCCGAAAGGCGGCTGATCGCGGCCGGAAGGATCACAGGCTACCGGCAACGGCAACTTCGCGGCGCTTATAGTACTCGCTCTCCATGGCTTCGATATGGCGCAGCACGTTGTCCAGCGCCTCCTTTTTCGAGGGGTTCTGGGCCTCGTCAGCCCACTGGGCGAACTCTTCCTTGAGCGTGAAAAGCACGTCCAACGCGCCGTCCAACCCTTGCACCTCGGCCGCCTTTTCGGCACTCGGACTCCGCTCCACCTTCGCCTCCTTCGCGCGCGTCTCTCTCCGGCCGAGGCTACTTGCGGCGCATATTCATGTAAACATCGGAGATGTGGGCCGCCTTCCTGGCCCGCTTTGACCAGCCCGCTTCACCCGGCCCAAGCAGAAGCTTTCTCGAAGAGGTGGCGGGCAGCCCTCGAAACCGTCATGATTACTATGGTGTTTAGACTCATACAGGAGCGGCTTATGCGGTGTCTCGCCCTCGGGATTGTCATTCTTCTCTTGCAGGCCCCGGCGAGTTTCGCCGGAGATTGGACTGGAACGCTCAAGCGCATTGACGATTCCGGCGAAATGAATATTGGGTATAGGGAAGCGGAGCCGCCGATGTCGTTCGTCAACGACTCCGGCAAGCCCGTCGGCTATTCGGTTGACCTTTGTGGCCACATCCTAGCGGCCGTGAAGCAGACGCTGGGGCGCGAGGACATCGAGGCCCGTTACGTTCCGGTGAGCGCCGAAGACCGTTTCGATGCCATAGAGACCGGTAAGATCGATATCCTCTGCGGCGCCACCACGAAAACGCTGAGCCGCTCCGAGCGGGTGACATTCACCCAGCTGACCTTCGTCACCGGCGCATCCCTTCTAAGCCTCGAGGCCACCAAGGTGCCGACCGTGGCGGAACTCAAGGACAAGAAAGTTGCCGTCGTCTCGGGCACCACGACGATCGAGGCGATCCGGCGCGCGCTCAAGAACATGCTGATCAGCGCCGACGTGGTGCCGGTGCCCTCGGCGGCCGAAGGGATGGCCATGCTGGACAGCGGCGAGGTGGATGCCTTTTCCTCCGATCAAGTTGTGCTGATCGGACAGGTCCTGAGCCGCGACAGCGGCAAACGCTACAGCTTGTCCGAGGAGCTGTTTTCCTTCGAGCCCTTTGCCCTTGCCCTGGCGCGCGGCGACGCGGATTTCAAGCTGGTGGCCGACCGCGCGCTCTCCCAGCTCAACCGCAGCGGCCAGATCGGCATGATTTACGACACCTGGTTCGGTCGCTTTGCCCAGGAGCCCCCGCTTGTTCTCAAGGCGCTCTATCAGCTGAACGCCACGCCGGAATAGCAGATGTCCTGAAGACAGGGGTGCGGCGCGCTAAGATTGATTGCGTGATCCGGAACGCCTTTCTATCGTGAGCGGTATTGGTAAGGGAGCCTGTGAATGACAATACCGAGCACGTTATTGGCCGGCTACCGGCGTTTCCGGGACGAACGGTTTGTCGAGTGGGGAGACAAGTACCGCGCCCTGGCCGCCGGGCAGCAGCCAGGCACCATGGTGATAAGCTGCGCCGACAGCCGGGTCGACCCGTCAACGATCTTCTCCGCCGGCCCAGGCGAGCTGTTCGTGGTGCGCAACGTTGCGGCCGTGGTCCCCCCTCGCGAGGTCGCGTCGGGCGGGTACCACGGCACCTCGGCGGCGCTTGAGTTCGCGGTTACGGTTCTGAAGGTTTCCGATGTGGTCGTTATGGGCCATGGCCGCTGTGGCGGCGTGGCGGCGGCTTTCGCCGTCGCGGAGAAGCAGCCGGTCGGGCAATTCATCGGACCTTGGGTGTCGCTGATCTCCGACGTTTGCGCCAAGGTGCCCAATGCGGAGGCGCCGACAGTCTCCGACGCGGCGCAGAAGGAGGGCGAACTCAGGGTTGTAAAGAAATCCCTGGAGAACCTCATGACCTTTCCCTTCGTCTCCGAAGCCGTGGCGGGCAAGACCCTTGCTTTGCACGGCGCCTGGTTCTCCATCGGGGAAGGTCAATTGCAGTGGCTGGACGAGGAAACCGGCGCCTTCGCCGAGGTGCCGGAGGCCTAGGTAGCAGCCGGGCGAGCAGCCGGGGAAATCGCGCGCGGCGCTTGTGCTAGCGGCGCCAATTGCCTAAAACCGAGGGTGAAACGCACGAGCCGCCCGACGCGCGGCGGAGGGGACCCATGAGCGACGATCAACTGTTGAAGGATCACCAGGCCTTCTACGGCCGATTCATCAAGACGACCATCTACGGCTCCATCGCGGCCGTTGTGATGTTCGCCATCGTCTTCGTCTTGACGACGTAATAATAGCCTTTGGCCAAGAGCGAAAAAGGGCGGCCGCCGGTGAAGGCGCCGCCCTTTTCATCTGTCTGGTTCCTGTCCAGCCTTTACCCGACGATATCCACTTCGGCGAAGAAGTAGGCGATTTCCTGGGCGGCGGTCTCCGGGGCGTCGGAGCCGTGAACGGAGTTGGCTTCGATGCTTTCGGCAAAGTCCGCCCGGATGGTGCCAGGGTCTGCATTTGCGGGATTGGTGGCCCCCATGACTTCGCGGTTCTTGGCGATGGCGTTCTCGCCCTCAAGAACCTGGATCACCACCGGGCCGGAGATCATGAACGCGACCAAGTCGTTGAAGAAGGGCCGCTCGCGGTGAACGGCGTAGAAACCCTCCGCCTGCGCTTGGGTCATCTGGATGCGGCGCTGGGCAACGACGCGCAAGCCGGCGCTTTCGAAGCGGTCGACGATCTTGCCCATCAGATTGCGGCGCGTGGCGTCGGGCTTGATGATCGAGAAGGTGCGTTCCAATGCCATGGGTGGCTCTCCTATTCGGATGATCGGCGGCGGGACAATTGGCCGGGGCACGGAGCCCCGCCGGAAAGATAAACTCGCGGGGCCGCCTTATATCGGCCTAGCTGGCTGGCGGCAACCGGCGAAATCGGGGGAATCCGCCCATAGGCGGCATTCCCCTGCCCGCCCCTGGCGTGCTACACCCCGCGCCATGCTGCACGTGAACGATCTCGTCTTCCGGTATGGCGGGCGCACTCTTTTCGATCGGGCGAGCCTGTCCATCGACAAGGGCTGGCGCGTCGGGCTGGTCGGCGCAAACGGCGCCGGAAAAACGACGCTGTTCCGCCTGCTGACCGGCGAGCTGCACGCGGACGGCGGCACGCTCGGCATCGCCGGTCGGGCCCGGGTGGGCCGCGTCGCTCAGGACGCACCGGGCGGGGAGCGGAGTCTCATCGACACGGTGCTGGCCGCCGACACGGAGGTAACGGCCCTCCAGCAAGAAGCAGAGCACGCTCGGGACCCGGCCCGCATCGCCGAGATACACGAGCGCCTGACCACCCTTCGCGCCGACAGCGCGCCCGCCCGCGCCGCGCGCATCCTGGCGGGGCTTGGCTTCGACGAGGCCGCGCAGCAGCGGCCATGTGGCTCCTTCTCCGGCGGCTGGCGCATGCGGGTGGCGCTGGCGGCTCTATTGTTCTCGGAACCGGACCTGCTTTTGCTGGACGAGCCGACCAACCATCTGGACCTGGAAGCCAGCCTTTGGCTCGAGGGCTTCCTCAAGACCTATCCGGGCACACTGTTACTGATCAGCCACGACCGCGATCTCTTGAACCGGGCGGTGGACCGGATCGCCCATCTGGAGAACCAGCGCCTGACCCTCTACAGCGGTAACTACGACCGCTTCGAGCGCACGCGCCGGGAACGCCTGGAACGCGAAGCGAGCACCAACGCCCGCATCCAGGCCCAGCGGCGCCACATGCAGGCCTTCGTCGACCGCTTCCGCTACAAGGCCAGCAAGGCGCGCCAGGCCCAGTCCCGCCTCAAGGCCCTGGAGAAGCTGCAGCCCATCGCCAGCGTCGCCGAGGCGCGCACAGTGAGCTTCGACTTCCCGCCACCGCGCCAGCTCTCGCCGCCGATCTTGACCCTGGAAGGGGGCGCGGTGGGCTACGGGGATGCCCCCCCGGTTTTGAAGGGCATGGATTTGCGGATCGACATGGACGACCGCATCGCCCTGCTCGGTGCCAACGGCAACGGCAAGTCCACCTTCGCGAAACTGATCGCCGGGCGCCTGAAGCTTCAAGGCGGGCGCATGCTTCGCTCGCCGAAACTGAAAACCGGATACTTCGCCCAGGATCAAGCGGAGGAGCTGGATCTTGCGGCAACGCCCCTGGCCCACCTGGAACGCTTGGCCCCAATGGAGCCCGCCACCCGCCTGCGCGCCCATCTCGGCCGCTTCGGCTTTTCCGGGGAGAAGGCGGAAACCGCGGTCGGCAAGCTTTCGGGTGGCGAGAAGGCCCGCCTGCTGCTGGCGCTGATGAGCCGCGAGGCCCCGCAGTTGCTGATCCTGGACGAGCCCACGAACCATCTCGACGTGGACTCCCGCGAAGCCTTGGTGCAGGCCCTGGGGGCCTTCGAGGGGGCGGTGATCTTGATCACCCACGACGCCCACCTGGTCGAGCTGGCGGCGGATCGATTATGGCTGGTCAAGGACCAGGCCGTCACGGCCTTCGACGGGGACATGGAAGACTACCGCCGCCTGCTTCTCGACCAGCGGCGCGAAGAACGGCGCCAGGCGAAAAGCGACAAGACCCGCGACGCCACGCCCGTTTCGCGCAAGGAGCGCCGCAAGGCCGCCGCTGAGGCCCGCTCCTCGGTGGCCGAACTCAAGCGCGCGGCCAGGGATGCCGAGATCAAGCTCGCCAAACTGAACGACGCCAAGGCGGCCCTCGAGAAGCAGCTGGCGGATCCGGAGGTCTATGAAGGCCCCACAGCGCGGCTGCAAGACCTTCAAGTCAAACATCGCCGGATCGTGGAAGCCATCGCGACCCTGGAGGACGCTTGGCTGGAAGCGCAAGGAGCTGTCGAACTCTCCGGGGAGGCCGGGACATGAACGAAGCGCATTTCGGCCGCCTGGAGCGCATGTACGCCGCGGCCCCCTTCAGCACATACTATCGGGGGCAGCTGGAGGTCTCGCAGGATCACGCCCGTTTGACCCTTCCGATACAGGAAAGCTTCATGCACGCAGCGGGTGCGGTCCACGGCACGCACTATTTTAAGCTTCTGGACGATAGCTGCTTTTTCGCGGCGCAATCGCGAGTGACGGAAGTATTTCTGCTGACGGCGAGCTTCAACCTATATTTCACGCGGCCAATCGTTGGCAAATCCATGGTTGGCGAGGCCAAATTGGTCAGCCGGACCGCGCGCCAATTGATCGCCGAAGGCGTGGTCCTCGACGATCAGGGCCGCGAATGCGGCCGCGGCAGCGGCGTCTTCGCGCTCAGCCGAATCCCCTTGGACGAGAAAATCGGCTATGCTTGAAGCGGACGTTTCTTGGGAGCGATACCAGGCAATCGCCTACTCTTTTCGATAACCGGCTCCTGACCCGGTCTTCGTCATCGCAAGGATGGCGAAGCAATCCCCGTTTCCGTCATTGCGAGCCGAAGGCGTGGCAATCCAGAGGTATTGGGTTCACGCGACGCGCCCGACCCGGACCAACAAACTCTGGATTGCCACGCCTTCGGCTCGCAATGACGGAGAAACGGGGCAATTCGCGATGACGAACAAAAAGCAGCGCAGCGCGAGCGCGTTGGCCGTTACGTCTCGGCTTGCGCCGTCCAGCGGCCGTTTTCGTCCTGCTTCTGATAGATCAGCCGGTGCCCCGCGTCCTTGAGGCGCCGCCAACGTGCCCGAGCGGCGGCCACCGCCGTCTCGTCGCGGCCGTCGAACACCACGGAGCAAAGCTCGTAGTCCGCAAGCCGCTCCGACTCGGCTCCATCGATAAGAAAGAGATAGCTGGCGTCATTGGGGTTCTCGTCCTTGTCTGTCAGCCAGATCGGCTGAGCCTCAGCATATCCGTCCTTGACCGTGCCATGGGGCAGGAACCCGTTCTCCGGGAAGCGCCAAAGCCGGTCCGCCAGTTCCTCGGCGCGGCCCTCGGAAGCAAGCAGGACAACAGCGCGCTTGCCCCGTTCCACGGTGCGCTCGAGCATGGTGGGCAAGGCGTCCTCAAGAGACCGGGTGGTGAGGTGATAGAAGCGGACCTCGGTCATGCGCCATCCCCCCGCTGGCCTCACCCCTCGTAGTGCTGAGCCACCAAGCGGTCGAGCAAGCGAACGCCGAAGGCGCTGGCACCCTTGCGCACGGTCGGCTTGTCCTTGTCGGTCCAGGTCACCCCGGCGATGTCCAAGTGAGCCCAAGCGGTGCCATCCTGGATAAATCGCTGCAGGAACTGCGCGGCGGTGATGGAGCCACCCCAGCGGTTGCCGATGTTCTTCATGTCGGCCGCGTCGCTATCGATCTGCTTGTCGTAATCCTCGCCGAGCGGCATGCGCCAGACCGGCTCGCCGACCGCCTTGCCGGCTACCGCGAGCCGCTCGGCCAGTTCGTCGTTGTTGGAGAACAAACCGGCGTTGACCTTGCCCAGCGCGACTATGATGGCGCCGGTCAGCGTCGCGAGATCGATGATCGCACGCGGCTTGTAGGTCTTCTGGGTGTACCAAAGGGCGTCCGCCAGGACGAGGCGGCCCTCAGCGTCGGTATTCAAGACCTCGATGGTCTGGCCCGACATGGAGGTGACGATGTCGCCCGGCCGCTGGGCATTACCGTCGGGCATGTTCTCCACCAAGCCGCAGACACCCACGGCGTTGACCTTCGCCTTGCGGCCGGCGAGGGCCTTCATCAGGCCCAGCACGACGCCGGCGCCACCCATGTCCCACTTCATGTCTTCCATGCCGGCCGCCGGCTTGATCGAAATGCCGCCGGTATCGAAGGTTACGCCTTTGCCGACGATGGCGATTGGCTGGGCTGCCTTGGCCTTGCCCTTGCCGGATTTCCTCGCCCCGTCCCAGCGCATCAGTAACAGGCGGGACTCCCGCACCGAGCCCTGGCCCACGCCCAGCAGCGCGCCCATGCCCAGTTTCTGCATCTCCTTCTCGCCCAGCACGTCGATCTTCACGCCGAGCTTCTCCAGCTTCTTGGCCTCGGCGACGAAGCTTTGCGGATAAATCACATTCGCCGGCTCGGAAATCACGTCGCGCGCCGTGAAGACACCTTCGGCGATGCTCTCGGCCTCCGCGAAGGCGGCGCGTGCCTGGGCCGGCTTCGGCACCATAACGGTCAGCGATTTCAGGCTAGGCTTGCTGTCTGCCTTTTCCTTCGTGCGGTATTTGTCGAAGCGATAGCTCCGCAGCAAGGCGCCAAAAGCCATGCGTGCCGCCCGGCGCTGGGGATCGGCCGTCGCCCCCTCCAACGCGTCCAAACAGAAGATCGCATTCGCCTCCCCGGTCGCCGCGATGCGCGCGAAGAGTTCCCCGCCATTATTCTCCTGGTCGAGCTCGCCGTAGTCCGCGGGCTTGCCGATGCCGAACAAAAGGACGCGGCTGACCTGCAGGCCCACTGGGGCCAGGATCTCCAGGATTTGGCCTTTCTTCCCAGTGAAGCGAGGCGAGGTTTCCACGGCGCGGCTCAAGGCGCCATCTGTGGCCTCGTCCAGCTTCGTGGCGGTGGCGCAGAGCGTGCCGCCCTCCATGACGGCGACCGCAACGGCGCCAGTAAGCTTTGCGCTTGGCGCTGAAAAGCTGATGCGCATCCTTAAACTCCCTTCCTGCTGGCCAAGGCCCCTGGTCACCGGAGCGGTGGAGCGTCTAGCGATAGGGGGTCGCCGCCTGGCCTGTCAATGGCCGAGCCGATTCGGTGGCTGCGGCCTGGCACCGATTCCACCAGGAAGCGACTGTGGACGACGCGATCCCATTCCCGCTATGCCTTCCCGGAGCGCGCTACCATCGCGCGGCCGCACGCGCGCCCGGGCTCGCGCGCCGGCCAATCGGCCCTTGGCTAGGCCGGGGTGGAATTGGTTGTGCTGTTAGGCATTCTCGCGGGCGGCTGATGCGGTTAGTCTGTGGTTAAAGGGGCCGGGGGGCAGTCGGTGAGAAGAGCAGGAACGCGAGGGATAGCAGGCAGTATCTGGCTCGCGCTCTTGCTGGCCACCGTGGCGCCGGTTCATGCCCAGACAGAAAGCCCGCCGCCGCCGGAAGAGCAAAACCAAAGTTTGCAGGAAACCTTGACCGCGACCCAGGTCCTCGTCCGCGCCGACGAGGTGGTTTACGAGGATGAGTTGGGCGTTGTCGTGGCGACCGGCAACGTTGAGCTGTCGCAATCCGACCGCGTCTTGTTGGCCGACACCATCAACTACAACACCAAGACCGACCTGGTGACCGCTTCCGGAAACATCGCTCTCTTGGAGCCCAGCGGTGATGTGGTCTTCGCGGAGTACATGGAACTGACCGGGGACCTCAAAGAGGCCTTCATGCGAGACGTCGGCCTGCTGATGGCAGACCGGACGACGCGTGTCGCCGCGGCAAGCGGCGTGCGCACCAACGGCAACCGCTCGGTCCTGAACCGCGCGGTGTTTAGCCCTTGCCAGCTTTGCAAGAACGACCCGGATCGCGCGCCCCTATGGCAGATCAAGGCGCGCAGGGCAGTGCACGATCAAGAAGAAAAGGAAGTTCGGTACCGCGACGCCTGGATCGAGATGTTCGGCATCCCAGTCATCTACACACCCTATTTCGAGCATCCCGATCCTACCGTCACGAAGAAGAGCGGACTTCTCAGCCCCACTTACGGCTCGGGCGATACGCTCGGCTTCTTCGTTCAGGTCCCTTACTTCTGGAACATCGCGCCGGAGCAGGACCTCACACTCAGTCCACGGTTCTTCAGGTCGGAAAAGCCGCTTCTCGAGAGCGAATACCGGCTGCTGCTTCCCGACGGCAGCCTCAACGTGCGCGGCAGCGGCACGTTCGGCGACCGGGAGCGCAACAACGGCACCATCGACAAGAATGCCTTCCGTGGCCATATCGATGCCGTCGGCCGCTACGATATCGACCGCAGGTGGCGCTCCGGTTTCGACGTCAGGCGCAGCACCGACGACACTTTCAGCCGCCTTTATGACGTGGACATCCCGGACTCCTTCGACTCCACATTGACAAGCCGAATCTTCGCGGAAGGTTTCGAGGGGCGGAATTACCTTGGTGCCAACGGCTTCGCCTATCAGACGCAGCGCGAATCGGTCGAGAACAAGGAACTGCCCGTCGTGATGCCGTTCCTTTCGAACAACTACGTTGGCGAGCCCTTCAAGAACTCCGGCTTCGCAACCATGGACTCCAGCCTGCTGGCCCTAACGCGCATCGAAGGCAGGGATTATCAGCGCGTCTCCTTCAAACCGGGGTATACCCAGCCCTTCACGACCGACAGCGGCATGCGCCTGAATTTCCGCGCGAACGTGCAAGCGGATGGCTATCTGACCAACGACTTCGACCCGGATCAGCCCAACGAAGCCAACCCCAGCGGCGGCATCGGCGGCGATACGACCGGCCGCGTGTTCCCCCGGGCCGCCGTGGAATGGCGGTATCCCTGGATAGGCGAACTCGGCGAAATGCAGCAAATCGTCGAACCGATAGCCCAGGGCGTCCTCCAGCCGACCTGGGGAAATTCGGATGCGATACCGAACGAAGACTCCTTGGACTTCGAGTTCGACGACACCAACCTCTTTTCCTTGAACCGCTTTCCTGGAATCGACCGGGTGGACACCGGGCCGCGCGCGGACTACGGGCTGAACTACCGGTTGATCGATTCCAGCATCGGATATTCGGAGTTCTTCGTCGGCCAAAGCTACCGCTTCGATACCGACAAGGATCTCTTTCCGGAAGGTTCGGGTGTCGAGGACAACCTCTCCGACTTCGTCGGCCGCGTCACCACGAGCCCGATCCCGGAGATCGCCCTGTCCTACCGGTTCCGCCTCGACAAAGACAGCCTGGACGTGCGGCGCAACGAGGTGTCCTTCGCCGGCGGCGTGCCCGCGTTCAACATTAGGCTGAATTATCTGGACATCGACCCCTTGGACGAGGAGGACTCTTTCGGAAAGCGTGAGGAAATTACTCTGACCGCCCGCAGCAGGCTCACCCAGTTCTGGACAGTGACGGGCATCTTCCAGCGCGATCTCGAAGCCAACGACACCCTGCGCTACGGGGCCGGTGGGGTCTATAGCGACGAATGCTTCACCATGGTCGCGAGTTGGACCCGGCGGAACTTCCGGGATCGCGATCTGGAGCCGGAGGACGTCTTCTTGTTCCAGCTGAGTTTCAAGCATCTAGGCGAGTTCGGGTTCAATTGACCGTCTGTGGCCCCATCGTCCCAGAACCCGGTTGCGGCGCGTTGTCCTGGCCGGGCCGAATCCCTATAATACTTCGTGGATGCGCGGATTTCACGCAGATCGGGCGGAGCCCGGGCGGTGGCGGGCGACCCCTTTGAAAAGTGTAGGAAAGTGCAGACTCTTCGATTTCTAGCCCTTGCGCTTGCCCTTGCGGCGAGCTGGGTATTCCTGGCCGCCCCTCCGGTCCAGGGGCAAGACGCGATGCGGCCGGCGGCGATTGTGAACGACGAGGTCATCTCGGTGCTCGACTTGGCCCAGCGCCTGCGCATCGCGATCGTCTCTTCCGGTCTTGAGGACACGCAGGAAACGCGCAACCGCCTGACGCGACCGGTCTTGCGTCAACTTATCGACGAGAAACTGCAGCTTCAGGAAGCCGCGCGGTTGGATATCTCCGTCGAGCCCGAACAACTGGAAGCCGCCATCGCCGAAATCGCCTCGCGGAACAACATGAACGTCGACCAGTTCACCGCGCTGCTTCAGCGCAGCGGCATCCTAAGGGACTACTTCGAGAACCAGATCCGGGCGCAAATCTCCTGGAATCAGGTCATCAGCCGCAGGCTGTTGCCGACAATTCAAATCAGCGACGAGGAAGTGGATGCTGTGATCGACCAGCAAGCCGAACTCGACGGGCAGACCCAGAGCCGCGTGAAGGAGATCTTTCTCGACTTCGATTCCCCGGAGGAAGAGAGCCAAGTTCGCGCGACGGCAGAACGTCTTGTCGAACAGTTGCGCGGCGGCGCGGACTTCGCGGCCGTGGCCCGGCAGTTCTCGCAATCGGCCACCGCTTCCTTGGGCGGCGACCTTGGCTGGATCCTCGAGGGCGAGCTTCCGGACGAAGTGGACGCACAGGTCAAGCAATTGAGCACCGGCCGGCTGGCAGGACCCATCCGGTCCACCGGCGGCTACTACATCATCGCGGTAATCGACCGGCGCCAGGTTCAGGCGGGCGGAGAAACGCGCTTGCGCTTAATGCAACTGCAGTTTCCCGCCCCACCTGGGCAAGAGTCCGTCATGGCCGCTGAAGCAGCGCGCGCCTCGGCTGAGATCGTAAGCTGCGCCCAGGCAGAGACGCTTCCCGACCGCGTCGCGTTCCCCGTGAGCGTAGCCGCCGATGACGTGGCGTTGAGCCAGCTTCCAGAAGGCATCCGCACGGTTGTCGCCGACCTTCCGGTCGGCAAGCCCAGCGAACCTATCGTCGGGCAAGGCGGGGTCATCGTGCTCCTTGTCTGTCTGCGGGAAACCGACGAAGTGAGCCGCGAGGAGATCGAGCGAACCTTGGAGCGCGAGAGGATGGACTTGCTGGCCCGGCGCTACCTGCGCGATTTGCGGCGCGACGCGAACATCGAGATTCGAATTTGACCCGCGCGGCTGCGGCGCAAAGGGGTCGAGGGTCGCCCCTGGCATTGGCCGTCACCATGGGTGAACCGGCTGGCATCGGCGGCGAGATCCTGCTTAAGGCTTGGGCGGCGCGTGAAGGGGCGGGTTTGCCACCATTCTTCGCGATCGACGATCCCGACCGCTTGCGCCAGGAAAGCGCCCGCCTGAACCAAGGCCTTGAGATCGCGGTCATCGAGCATCCCAAAGAGGCCCCCGAAGTCTTCTCCCGAGCTCTGCCTGTGTTGCCCTTGAGCCTTCCGATGCCGGTCGCGCCAGGCAAACCCGATGCCGGAAATGCAGCGACTGTCCTGACCTCGCTGCGGCGAGCGGTGGGCTTGGCGCGCGAGGGCTTGGCCAAGGGCGTCGTGACCAGCCCTATCCACAAGAAAGTGCTGTACACGGCGGGCTTCCGCCACCCCGGCCATACGGAGTACCTGGCAGAGCTTCTAGACGCCCGCGGTCCCGCCGTCATGATGCTCGTCTGCCCGGGGCTGCGCGTCGTGCCGGTGACCGTGCACCTTGCATTGAAGCGCGCCATCGAGGCCTTGACGGAAGACGCGATCGTGCATGCCGGGTCCGTGACCCATGAAGCCCTGCATCGCGACTTCGGTATCGAGCGGCCACGGCTTGCCGTTGCGGGACTGAACCCGCACGCGGGCGAGTCCGGGAGTCTGGGCCGGGAGGAAATCGAGATCGTCGAACCGGCGATCGCCCAGCTCAGGGCCCTGGGAATCGACGCGGTCGGGCCGGCCCCAGCCGATACGCTGTTCCACGAGAAGGCGCGCGGTCGCTATGACGCGGCCCTTTGCCTCTACCACGATCAAGCTCTCATTCCGCTCAAGACCATCGACTTCGACCACGGCGTCAATGTCACGCTTGGACTGCCGATCGTGCGCACTTCTCCAGATCATGGCACGGCCTTGGACATCGCCGGTCAGGGCATTGCCAGCCCATCGAGCTTGATGGCGGCGATCAGCTTGGCGGGCGAGATGGCGGAGCGGCGGGCCACAAGCGCCGTGGCGCCGGCAGCCCAATCCCGCCTTGCCTGAAGAACCGCTCCACCTGCCGCCCCTGCGGGAGGTGATTGCCCGCCATGGGCTGAGCGCGCGCAAGGGGCTGGGTCAGCACTTTCTCTTCGATCTCAATCTCACCGGCCGCATCGCCCGGATGGCAGGTCCGCTGGAGAGCGGGACGACCATCGAGATCGGCCCCGGCCCGGGCGGCCTGACCCGCGCTCTCTTAGCCGAAGGCGCGGCCAAGGTGATCGCCATCGAGAAGGACAAGCGCTGCCTTGATGCGCTCGGCGAAATCGGGGAAGCCGTCGGGGCGCGTTTGGAGGTGATAGAGGCGGACGCCTTGACCCAGGACCCCGCTAAACTTGGTCCTCCACCCCGCCGCATCGTCGCGAATCTGCCGTACAATATTTCAACCGCCCTGCTGATTGGCTGGCTTCGCTTGATCGCGAGCCAGCCGGACGCGCTGGAGTCTCTCACGCTGATGTTCCAGAAGGAGGTGGCGGAGCGGCTCGTGGCGCGGCCAAGAACAAAGAGCTATGGCCGCTTGGCGGTCATTTCCCAATGGCTCTGCGAAATTGCCCCACTGTTCGACATCCCGCCACGAGCCTTTGTGCCCCCGCCGAAGGTTGTCTCCACGGTGGTGCGTTTAGTCCCTCGCCCAGCCCCGCTCGCGCCCGCGCGATTTGCTTCTTTGGAAGCGATAACGGCCGCGGCCTTTGGTCAGCGAAGAAAGATGCTGCGCCAAAGCTTGCGAAGCCTGGGTAAGGATACCGCGGCCCTTATCGAGAAGGCTGGCGTGCAGGAGACAAATCGCGCCGAAGACCTCCCGGTTCAGGACTTCTGCGCCCTCGCCCGCGCCTTCGACACGCTCTAGGCACCGCCGCGCAGATGCCGGACAAAGTCTCCCAAACCGATCCGGCGGTCGCGCTTCAAGCGCTCGGCCACGAGGATAGCCTCCACCTGCGCGAGGGCTTCATCGAGATCGCGATTGACGATGATGTAGTCGTATTCGGCGTAATGGCTCATCTCGTCGGCCGCTTTGGCCATCCTCTGCTTGACCACCTCGTCACTGTCCTGGGCCCGCGCCCTCAACCGCGCCTCCAGCTCCGTCATGGAGGGCGGCAGGATGAACACACTCACCAGGTCTTCGCGCGCACGCTCCGCGACCTGTTGAGTCCCTTGCCAATCGATATCGAACAGCACGTCCAGACCTTGGGCTAGAGCCGCTTCGACCGGCACGCGCGGCGTTCCGTAACTGTTGCCGAACACCACGGCATGCTCCAGGAATTCCCCCTTCGCGACCATGTCGTCGAACTTCGCCGGCGCGACGAAGAAGTAATCGATGCCATCGGTCTCCCCGGGGCGCTTGGGCCGCGTGGTTGCCGAGATCGAGAGGCTGATATCGGAGTGACGCGCGAGCAGACGGCGCGAGATCGTGGTCTTGCCTGCACCGGAGGGGGATGACAAAACCAGCATGAGCCCTCGGCGGCGGGTGCTTTGATCTTCCGTCATCGCTTCAATCGTCACTCGATGTTTTGAGTTTGCTCGCGCAGTTGATCGATCGCGCTTTTGAGATCCAGCCCGATCCGCGTCAAGGCCACGTCGGCGGATTTGGCGCAGAGTGTGTTGGCTTCGCGGTTGAACTCTTGGCACAGGAAGTCCAGCTTCCGGCCGATGGGGCCGCCTGCGTCAAGCAGCTCCCGCGCAGCTTCAAGGTGAGCCTCCAGCCGATCAAGCTCCTCGCGAACGTCCGCCTTACTCGCCAGCAAAGCCACTTCCTGGGAAAGCCTGTCTTCGGTAAGGGAGGGAGAGTCCTCCAGCAATTCCGCCACACGCGCCCGCAAGCGTTCGCCGAGTGCCCCCGGCTGCGCGGCGGCAGTCTCGCGCGCCGCGGCGGCAAGGCGCTGGATCTGATCCAAGAGCTCTCGGCTGAGGTCAGCCAACCGCCGCCCCTCTTCCGTACGATTCACGCTCAACGCCGCGAAGGCCGCCTGAAGGTCTTCGAGCACGGCGGCCTCGCGGGCCGCGTGTTCGGCCTCGTCGCCCTCCTCGTCAACCACCTCCATCACCCCGCGCAAGGCGAGCAAGCCGTCCAGGCGCGCGGGCTCCACCGCGAGCCCCTTGCCGGTGAGCTCCGCTTGCGCCTCCGCGGCGAGCGAAGCGACCTGAGTCAGCACTTCCGGGTTAACTTGCAGCCGCGTGCGCGCCGGTCCTGCCTTCAGGGTCAAGGCGATCTGCAGACTGCCGCGCTTGAATATCTCGTTCGCCTTTTGCCGGACGCTGATTTCCAAGCCGTCCCAGCCGGGCGGCAAGCGTAAACGCAGGTCCAGGCCACGCCCATTGACGCTTTTCAGTTCCCAGACCCAAGTGTCGGTGCCATCGCCGCCCGCCACACGCGAAAAGCCCGTCATCGAGGAGACGGATCCGCTGGTCTTACTGGCGCGGGTTTTCGGCATGAAGAGTCACACGATGTTGGCTCTGGCGGGGAGGGCACTATATCGACGCCGCGGCGGCGCAACAAGCGGGGCACGAGCGAACTTGGATGGCCGCGGCGGTCGCGAACTGATAGACCATCGATCCACTCAAGAGGAAAACGATCCATGGCCAAGCGTGTCTCGGGACCGGCGCATCTTTCGATTACCGGCGCTTCAAGCGGGATCGGTGCCGCGCTCGCACGCGAATACGCCGCGCCGGGCGTGCGGCTGTCCCTCGCCGGGCGCGACCGAGAAAGGTTGGCGGACGTGGCACGGGACTGCCTTTCGAAGGGCGCCCAAGTGGATACCGCGAGCCTGGACGTCTTGGACGAAGCGGCCATGGCGGACTGGACTAGAGCGCGGGACAGCGCTCATCCCCTCGACCTGGTGATCGCGAACGCCGGGATCTCGGCCGGCACGGGCGGCAGTGGCGAGGAAGGGCCCGATCAAGCGCGGCGCATCCAAGCGGTCAATGTGGAAGGCGTGATGAACACTGTATTTCCCGCGATCGAGCTGCTGCGGGCCAGGGGCGCGGGACAGATCGCCTTGATGTCCTCCTTGGCCAGCTTTCGCGGCTTTCCGGGTGCGCCCGCCTATTGCGCGTCGAAAGCCATGGTGAGGGTTTGGGGGGAAAGCCTGCGCGGCCATCTTGCCCCGTCCGGGGTGGGCGTGAGCGTGATCTGCCCTGGCTACGTCGAAAGCCCGATGACAGCGGTCAACACCTTCCCGATGCCTTTCCTCATGAGCGCGGAGAAAGCCGCCCGGATTATCCGCCGGGGCCTTTCCCGGAACCGCGCGCGGATTGCCTTTCCCTTCCCGACCTACCTGGCGGCCTGGCTGCTGGGGAGCCTTTCGCCTGGCCTGACGGACCCGCTGCTGCGGCGTCTGCCCGAGAAGTCCTGAAGCGAGGAGGAAATCCGATGCCAGGCAAGACGCGAATCGCAATCATGGGCGCCGGGCTGATCGGCCGCGTTCACGCCAAGCATGTGGCTCGGGAGGCGGAGCTGGTGGCGCTCGTCGATCCCGCGCCGGAAGCGGTGGCTTTGGCGGAAACCCACGCCGTGCCCCTTTACGCCTCACTGGAAGATCTATTTTCCGCCGACCGGCCCGATGGCGTGATCATCGCCACCCCCAACAGATTGCATGCCGAGAATGCCAGGGCCTGTATCGACGAGGGCATCGGCGTCTTGATTGAAAAGCCGATTTCCGATTCGGTGGCGGACGCGCAGGCCCTCGTGGACCATGCCGAGGCAGCCAAGGTGCCGATCCTGGTGGGTCACCATCGCCGGCACAATCCGATCATTCAGCGGGCACGGGCCTTCATCGAATCCGGTGCCTTGGGCAAGCTGGTGACGGTCAACGCAATGTGCTGGCTCTACAAGCCCGACGAGTACTTTCAGGTCGCCTGGCGAACGCAGCCTGGGGCGGGGCCGATCTTAATCAACCTGATTCACGACATCGACTTGCTGCGCTATCTCTGTGGCGAAGTTGTGGAAGTGCAAGCCCAGGCGGAGGTCAAGGGGCGCGGTCATGCGGTCGAGGACACAGCGGTCGCTACGCTGAAGTTCGAGAACCGCGCCCTGGGAACCGTGTCCGTTTCGGATGCGGCGGTGGCACCGTGGAGCTGGGAGCTCACGGCGGGCGAGAACCCGCTCTACCCCTTCACGGGCGCGAGCTGCTACACCTTGGGCGGCACCGGGGCCTCTCTTTCCCTGCCGGACCTGACCGTATGGCGCTATGCGGACAGGAAAGCCTGGTCCGAGCCGATCTCGCACGATGTTTTGGAGGTCGTGCCAGAGGACCCCTTGGCGATCCAGATTCGCCATTTCGCGCAAGTTCTGCGCGGCGAAGCCGAACCGCTGGTTTCAGGGCGCGAAGGCTTGGCCTCCCTGAAAGTGCTTCTGGCAATCGCCAAAGCGGCGGCGGCGGGATCGACCGTCCGGCTTCAGGACTGATAGTCAATCAGTCGAGCGATATGGCGTAGCTCTCGAGCGGTGGGACGCTGTCCACGACACCGGCCGCCCGCAGGAAATCGGCAAAACGGCGATAGCGTCCAGCGTCCAGCGCGGCGGGGCGCAGCGCGAAGCGCGGCAGAGTGTCGTTCCAGGCCCGGCGGTTGAGCTCGTCGTCCAGGCCTTCCTTGTAGGACGCGAAGATCCTCCAGCTCTCTTCCGGATGATTGATCAGGTACTGGACGCCGCGCTCCACGGCCAGAAGAAAGCGTGGCAGGCGCGGGTCGGCAAGGTCCGCCCGATTGGCGATCAGGATCAATTCGTCGTAGGCCGGCACCCCGTGCTCTTCCGGAAAATAGGCGATGCCTTCGCGGCCCTCGAGCTCAAGTTGATTGAGCTCGAAGTTCCGGTATGCACCGATCACCGCGTCCACCTGGCCGGACAGCAGCGCTGGGCTCAAGCTGAAATTGACGTTGACGAGCTCGACATCCTCCAACCCTAGCCCGGCCCCGTCCAGCATGGCGCCGAGCAGGGCATCCTCGAAGCCGCCGACGGAGAACCCCACCTTGCGGCCCCGCAAGTCCTGGAGCGAGGTGACGGGACCGTCCGCCAGGACAACCAAGCTGTTGAGAGGGGTGGCCACCAGCGTGCCGATGCGCGTCAGGGGCAGGCCAGCCGCCGCCTGAATGTGCAACTGGGGCTGATAGGAGACGGCGAGATCGGCTTGGCCGGCCGCCACGAGCTTCGGTGGATCGTTGGGGTCGGCGGGTTCGATCATCTCGACTTCAAGCCCGGCGTCGGCGAAGTATCCGCGCGCCTCGGCGATCACCAGGGGGCCGTGGTCCGGATTCAGGAACCAATCCAAGAGCAGTGTGAGCTTCTCCGCGGCCATGGCGGGCCGGGCGGGTAGCGAAGACAAACAAACCGCCAGACCGGCAATCGCGAGGGTCAGAAGGCTTCGACGAAAAAGGGTCACGTTGCAAGGCTCCCATGTCTCACGCCGGCCGAAAAGGAATGGGAGCTTTCGCGGTTATACCGCTCAAGGGAAAAGCCAGTCTGGCCTTTCGCGCCTCTCGTCCTTCCCTGCGCCGGCATTATCCGGATCAGGTTCGAAGGGTCGTCGCGTCCGCCGCGATCTCTCAGCACCCTTGCGGGGCTCCCCTAGGAACGGTGAGAGTCTGCTGCCCAAGGCCGCCCCGGTCAAGGCTTGAGCGCAAAATTTCCCTGGGGCGAAAGATGCGAATCTCTCGTGCCACGGCGGGTCCGCTTGTGCTATGCACCTCGGATCATGAAGCACTATCTGGATTTCGAGAAACCCATCGCAGAGCTTGAAAGCAAGATCGAGGATCTGCGGCACCTGACCGACGGCGGGATCAACATCGCCGAAGAAGTGGGAAAGCTGCAGACCAAGGCCGATCGGCTTCTCAAGACGACCTATGGAAAACTCTCCCCTTGGCAGAAGTGCCAGGTGGCGCGCCATCCGGAGCGGCCGCATGTGAAGGATTACGTGGCCGGGCTGGTGGAGGACTTCACGCCCTTGGCGGGCGACCGCCTTTATGGCGAGGACGCGGCGATCATCGGCGGCCTTGGGCGATTGAACGGTTTTTCCTGCGTGTTTCTAGGGCAGGAAAAAGGGTCGGACACCTCAAGCCGCGTCGCCCATAACTTCGGCATGGCGCGGCCTGAGGGCTATCGCAAGGCCCAGCGCCTGATGCGACTGGCCGATCAATTCAAGCTTCCGCTGGTGACCCTGGTCGATACGCCCGGCGCCTATCCAGGC
>JARFRB010000137.1 GCA_029287455.1 Pelagibius litoralis
CATCGGTAATTAGCGCGACCTTATCGCCCATGCCCTGACCATAAATGGCAGCCGTGGTGGCGAGCATTTCGCGCATGCCGGGGCCGCCCTTCGGGCCCTCGTAGCGAATGACCAAGACCTCGCCTTCCTTGTAGCCGCGGTTCTGTACCGCCGCGAAGGCCTCCTCCTCGCTATCGAAACAGCGGGCTGGTCCGGAGAACTTCAGGTTCGACATGCCCGCGACCTTAACGATGGCCCCTTCCGTCGCAAGCGAGCCTCGTAAGCCAACAACTCCACCGGTGGGGCTGAGGGGATCCGAGGTGGGGCGGATAACGTCTTGGTCCATCGGGAATTCGACATGGGCCAGGTTCTCGGCCAGTGTCTCGCCAGTCACGGTGATGCAATCCCCGTGCAGATAGCCGCCGTCGAGCAGGGCCTTCAAGAGGACCGGCACGCCGCCAACCTCGTACATGTCCTTCGCCACGTAGCGCCCGCCCGGCTTCAGGTCGGCGATATAGGGCGTGCGCTTGAAGATCGCCGCCACGTCGTGCAGGTCGAAGTCGATGCCGATCTCGTTGGCGATGGCCGGCAGATGCAGCCCCGCGTTCGTGGAGCCGCCGGAGGCGGCGACCACGGTTGCCGCGTTCTCAAGCGCCTTCAGGGTTACGATGTCCCGTGGCCTGATGTTCTGCTCCAAGAGGTGCATCACCGCCCTGCCCGAAGCTTCCGCATAGGCATCGCGGCTATCGTAGGGGGCCGGCGCACCGGCGGAATCCGGCAGGGCAAGCCCCATCGCCTCAGACACGCAAGCCATGGTGTTCGCCGTGAATTGGCCGCCGCAGGACCCGGCCGAGGGGCAAGCCACGCACTCCAGTTCGTGGAGTTCCTCGTCGTTCATGCGGCCGGACTGATGCATGCCCACGGCCTCGAAAACGTCCTGGACCGTGACGTCCTTCTTCTTGTAGCGACCGGGCAGGATCGAGCCGCCGTACATGAAGACGCTGGGCACGTTCAGGCGGACCATGGCCATCATCATGCCTGGCAAGGATTTGTCGCATCCCGCCAGGCCCACCAGCGCGTCGTAGCAATGCCCGCGCATGGTGAGTTCCACCGTATCGGCGATCACGTCCCGGCTGACCAGCGAGGATTTCATGCCTTGGTGGCCCATGGCGATGCCGTCGGTGACAGTGATGGTGGTGAACTCGCGCGGCGTGCCGTAGCCCGCCTTGACGCCCAGTTTCACGGCCTGGGCCTGGCGCGAAAGTGAAATGTTGCAGGGTGCTGCCTCGTTCCAGCAGGTCGCCACACCGACGAAGGGTTGATTGATCTCCTCCTCGGTCATGCCCATGGCGTAGTAGTAGGAGCGGTGTGGCGCGCGATCCGGGCCGATGCTCACGTGACGGCTCGGCAGTTTCGCCTTGTCGTATTTCGGTTTGTTTTCGTCCAGCGGCATACCGCAACCCTCCCTCGAAGCAACCAAGTCTCGCAGACTAGCCAAGCAACCCCGCTGGCTCTACTGCAATTTCCGGGAAGCTGGGTTGAGGCGCCGGCGCGCTACGCCGCGCGCAGCCGTCCCAGTGCCGCCTCCAGCCGGTCAATCGTGGCCGTCGCGTCGTCGCGGCGCGTCTTCTGCTCGTTGACCACCTCCGGCGGGGCTTTGGCGAGGAACTGCGGGTTGGAGAGCTTTTTCTCCAGCTTCGCCACCTCGCCCGCCAGCTTATCGATTTCCTTTTCCAAGCGCGCGCGTTCCGCCGAGATGTCAATGACGTCCGCCAGGGGCAAGGCGACCGTCGCCTCGTCAATGACGATCTGCACCGTGCCAGGCGGAAGATCGCCCGGCGCCAACTCCACGCCGGAGGTCCGGGCTAAGCGCTGGATCAGGGAGGCGTGGGCCGTCAGGCGGCCCCCAGTGACTGGCCCGGCGTCCTTCACCAGCAGGTCGATCTTGGCGGCCGGTGGAACGTTGGCTTCGGACCGGACCGCGCGCACTTCACCAATCAATCGGATCACCCAGTCCATCTCCGCCGCCGCGTCGGCATCCACGAGACCGGCGTCGAAATCCGGCAATAAAGCGGAGATCAGCAAGCCGTCGCTGTCCTGCTTGAAGCGTGCCCAGAGTTCTTCGGTGATATAGGGCATGAATGGGTGCAAAAGGCGGAGCAGATTGTTCATGGCCCAGCCCATGGTCGCCCGGGTTTCCGCCTGGGCCCCTGGATCGTCGGAGTCCAGCAAGGGCTTCGCGAACTCGATGTACCAGTCGCAAAACTGGTTCCAGACGAAGTGATAGAGCAGCGCGGCCGCGTCGTTCAGTCGATAAGCGCCCAGCGCCGAGTCTAGCTCCCTACGCGTCTCCAAGACCTTGCCGACGATCCAGCGGTTCAAAACCTGACGGTTCGCCCCCGGGTCGTAGTCGGGGGCGACCGCCGCACCGTTCATCAGACAGAAGCGGGCCGCGTTCCAGAGCTTCGTCGCGAAGTTCCGATATCCGGCAATCCGGGCTGGATCTAGCTTGACGTCACGGCCCGGCACGGCCAGTGCCGCAAGCGTGAAGCGCAGCGCGTCACAGCCGTATTCGTCGATGATGTCCAGTGGGTCGATGATGTTCCCTTTGGATTTGGACATCTTCTGCCCATGCTGATCGCGCACCAAGGCATGGATGTAGACGTGGCGGAAGGGCACCTCGCCCATGAAATGCAAGCCCATCATCATCATCCGCGCGACCCAGAAGAAGATAATGTCGAACCCGGTCACCAGAACGTCGCCGGGGTAGTAGCGCTGCAAGAAACGCTGCTCCTCCGCCGCCTCCGAGGGCCAGCCCAGAGTGGAGAAGGGCCAGAGCGCGGAGGAAAACCAGGTGTCGAGCACATCCGGATCTTGCTCAAGCACCACGGCCTCGCCGAAATGGCGCTCCGCCGCTTGAAGTGCCGCCGCTTCGTCCTCCGCGACGAAGATCGTCCCGTCCGGCGCGTACCAAGCTGGGATCCGGTGTCCCCACCAGAGCTGCCGGGAAATGCACCAAGGCTGAATGTCGCGCATCCAGGCGAAGAAGGTGTTCTCCCACTGCTTGGGGACGAAGGCCGTGCGTCCTTGCTCCACCGCCTCGATACAGGGTTTGGCAAGGGTTTTGGCATCCACGTACCACTGGTCGGTTAGCCAGGGCTCGATGGCAACGCCCGAGCGGTCGCCGTGGGGCACGCTGTGGACGTGATCCTCCACCTTTTCGACAAGGCCAAGGGCTTCCATGTCCTCGACCACGGCTTGGCGGGCGGTGTAGCGGTCCATGCCCCTATACTTCTCGGGCACGTTGTCGTTCAAGCAGGCGTCGCGGTCAAAAATATTGATGAGCTCGAGATCATGGCGCCGCCCGACCTCGTAGTCGTTGAAGTCGTGAGCCGGCGTCATCTTCACCGCACCCGAACCAGCCTCCAGATCGGGGTACTCGTCGGCCACGATCGGCAGGCGCCGCCCGACCAGCGGCAAGACGCAGCAGGCGCCGACCACCTCCGTGTAGCGCGCGTCCTCCGGGTGCACCGCCACGCCGCTATCGCCCAGCATGGTTTCGGGGCGGGTGGTCGCGACCACGATGTACTCCCCCTCCCTACCCTCCAGCGGGTAGCGGAAATGCCAGAGCCGGCCTTTCACCTCGACCTGCTGGACCTCAAGATCGGAAATCGCGGTGTGGAGCTTCGGGTCCCAGTTAACAAGGCGCTTGTCGCGGTAGATCAGCCCCTGTCGATGCAACTCAATAAAGACCTTGCGCACTGCGTTCGATAAGCCCTCGTCCATAGTGAAGCGTTCGCGCGGCCAATCAGGCGAGGCCCCAAGCCGGCGCAACTGGCGCGTGATCGTGCCGCCCGAGCGTTCCTTCCATTCCCAGACCTTCTCAACGAAAGCCTCGCGCCCCAGATCGACGCGTTTGATTTCCTGCTCGGCAAGTTGGCGCTCGACCACCATCTGCGTTGCGATGCCGGCGTGATCGGTGCCGGGCTGCCAAAGCGTGTCACGGCCGAGCATGCGGTGATATCGGATCAAGACATCTTGGATGGTGAAGGTCAGGGCGTGGCCCATATGCAGGCTGCCCGTGACGTTGGGTGGGGGCATCATGATGGTGTAAGGCTCTTGTTCCGAGCCCGGATCGGCGGAGAAGGCGCCGCTGGCTTCCCAGCGCTCGTAGTGCGTGGTCTCGGCCCGCTCGGGGGAATAGTTCTTGTCCAGCTCCGTCATCGCTGGCCGTTCCTTTTCAATTCGGGGATCGCCGCAGAAAAGCCCGCCCGCCGGCCAAGCAAGGCGCTTGGCCCGGAAGCGGGCGTCCTTCTAGCCGAAAAGTTTGTCTAGTCGTCTTCCAGTCGCCGCGCCAAGCGGCTTACTTCCTCGCGCACCACGCGCTCCACCAAGCCCGCGAGGTTCTCGTCCAGCCAGGCGCGCATATGCGGCTCCATGGCTTCGCACACGAGGGTTTCCAAGGTCCGTCCGGCACCGATCTGGGTCGCCGCGCCACGGGAATCCATAGCCCCCGAGGTCTCGACAGCGCTTGCCGCGACAGCGGTCGCCGCGCCCATAACCGCGGTTGCCAAGTCTTTTTCTTGGCCGTTCTCTTGAGCCTTCGCGCTTGTGTCTTCGGCCATGACCTCTTCCTTCCTTTGCGTAGCTGCCTCTTCAGTGCCGGCTTGCGCCACTTGCGCCGGCGCTTCTGGCTGCGCGGACACGGGCTCGGGCTTCGGTTGGCTTGGGGGCGGTGCTTCCGGTTTGGCCGCTGTTTTGGCCGCCGGTGTCGGCTCCGGTTTCTCCGCGGGGGGTGACTTCGTTTCCGCTGCCGGTGCGCTTGTCTTCACCGGTTCCGGTTTTGCCTCCGGCTCGGGCTCCGGCTCCGGCTTTGCTTCTGGCTCGGGTGCCGGTTTGTCCCCGGCTTGCGGCACAGCCTTCAGAACGGGCGGAGCCTGTTCGCTTGACGCCGTGGCCGTGGGCGCTTCACCGCGCGGATGCGGATCCTGGGCCGCAGGCGGCGCGACAGGGGGAGCCGCCTTCAGGCCCGGATCAGTTCTGGGCGCCTGCTCCGGAGCGGAAGCCTCCGGCGCCTCCACCGCTGTTGGCGTGGCCGTAGCCGTGATCAAGGGGACGACATTACCGTCCTCGTCAAGCATCTCGGTTAGCTCGAGGATGTCTTCCTCAGTATAATCGGCGTCGGTTTTCGAGACAGCGTCGTCCGCCGCGCTCTCCGTCGTGGTTTCAGGGGCAGGCGCTGGGGTCGGTGCCGGCTCTGGGGCTGGTTCGACCGGCGTGGCCGCCTCCACCTCCCGCAACGGAGGCGCTTCGGGCGCGTCCGCTGCGCCCTGCCCTTCCAATTGGGCGGCACCTGCGTCGGTCGCGGCCTGTTGCTCTTCAACTGCTTCCTCGGAAATGATCCGGCGGATCGACGCCAAGATCTCCTCCATGGACGGTTCGCTCTGCTCTTCCTTACTCATTCCTTTACCTTCACGACCCCTACTGTCGGCCCAAGAACTTACACCCCAGGTGCTTTCGCCTGGGGGAATTCCTTAATCGACGACCCCGGGCGCTTCCAGATCGAACCAAGTCTCCCGAATCGCATCGTAGTCCGCGTTGGGATCATAAATCTCGACCGGCAGATCAAGTTCGATGGCGGTCAGGCGCCCGACCGTTGATAGCACCCGGAAGCCCGCGACGATTTCGTCGCGCTGGGCACTCACGAGACTGACTTGCGCATCCAGCAATTCCTGCTCCGCGTCCAAAACGTCCAGGACCGTCCGCGCGCCCACCAGGTTTTCCTGGCGCACGCCCTCAAGCGCGATCTCCGCGGCCTTTACCTGCGCCTCGAAGGACCGGATCTGCGCCCGGGCGGTCTGCAGCTCCTCCCATCCGCTCACAGCGTTCTGAATCGCCGTGCGCCGCTCCTGCTCCTTCTCTAGCTTCCGCTGGCTATTGACCTGCTTGGCCTCGCGCACCCGGCTGGAGACAAAGCCGGCCTGGTAGAGCGGCACAGTCAACTGCGCGGTGACCTCCGCCTGCTCCCGGGAGGTATCCTTGCGCGTTTGGTCGTCTTCCCGCCGCAGCCGGCCCACAAGATCCACCTGCGGCAGCAGTTCGCCTTCCACTTGCCGGACCTGACGGCTGGCCGCCCGCTCGACGAAGAGCGAGGACAGCACATCCGGATTCTCGCTTGCCGCCTGATCGACGGCGAACTGCAAGGACACTGGAAGCCCCGACAAGGGCTCCGGCGACTTCAGATCGACCGGCGGGCTGCCGATCACTTCCTCGTAGATGGCCCGGCTCTCGGACAAGTCCCCTTCGGAGGCGATCCGGTCCGCTGTGGCGCCAGAGAGCCGCGACTCCGCCTGGGCCACGTCGGTGCGGGTGATCTCGCCGACTTGAAAACGGTCCCGGCTGGCTTCGAGCTGGCGGGCCAGCACCTGCTCGTTGTTGATGTTGAGCCGCAGAACGGCCTCATCGCGCCAGGTATCCATGAAGGCCGTTACTGCCGCCAGGAGGACACTTTGCTCCGTCGACAGCAAACGGGCGCGCTGCGCCTGAATGAGATTCTCTGCCGCTTCCAGTTCAGCCTGGCTGCTGCCGCCCCGGTAGATGGGCTGGCTCACCGACAGATCGACGGACCGGGGCACTGAGCTATCGGTATTGCTGCCCCTTCCGTCGTCGTTGTCGATCTCTGAGCTTTGCAGCCCGGCGTCGGCGGTGACCGTGACCGTGGGGCGCCAATTGGACAACGCTTGCGGAACCCCTTCGTTCACGGATCGAAGTTCGGCGCGCGACGCCCTGAGGGTCGGGTTGTTTGAGTAGGCGTCAGCCAAGGCTTCCAGCAAGGTCTGGGCCTGCGCGGCTTGGGGAAAGACCTGGGTGGCGACCAGGGCAGCGCAAAACCCAGTTGCCGCGAAAAAGCTCGTGATTCCAGGTCCCGATCCACGTGCTCTTAGCATGCTCCGCTCCGCACTTCCTCATCCCCCAGGATGCCGCTTTCCAGCTTACCCTTTATAACACCACGAAAAGCGGGGTTCTGGAACCTCTTGATTGCCGCAGCCGCATGTTTCATTGCGCCGCTTGGAAAGCTTGGCCCATTTAACCCCTAAAATCTAAACGTCGCCTTACGCTCGAAGCCTGGCAGCCCCGGCGTCGCCGCATCGAACAAGGCGCGGCCCGATACACGGCCGCCGACACGCTGGAAAAGCGTGGCGCGGCCCAAGCCATCCTCATCCAAGACAACGGCGACCACCCGGCCACCTTCGGCCACTTGATCCAAGATGCTATCGGGCACGCCCGCCACGGCCCCGCCCATCAGGACCACGTCGTAGGGCGCTTGCTTCGGGTAGCCGTCCCGCAAAGGCGCCTCCACGACGACAGCGTTCGCCGTATCCAGATCGGTCAAGAGTTGGCTGGCCTGGGCATAAAGCCGCGGGTCGTTTTCGACGGCGACCACGGTGGCCGCCAAGTTTGCCAGCACCGCCGTGGAATACCCACTGCCGCAACCGATATCCAGGACCACGTCAGAGGGTTGTACCTCGGCCGCCTGCAGCAAGCGCGCTAGCACCATTGGCTCCATCAAGTGGCGGCCCTCGGTGATGCGCAGGTCCTCATCAACATACGCGATGCCCCGAAGGTCCTCGGGCACAAAGCGCTCTCGCGGCACCGTCTCGAAAGCGTCGAGCAGGCGCGCTTCCGTGACCTTGTTCGTGCGCAACTGACTGTCGACCATGTTCGACCGTGCCGCCGCGTAATCCACTCAATCCCTATCCTTCCTGCAACAACCCCGTCCCGCACCGGGCAGAGCGCACGTACGCCTCAACCATTCTTATAAAAGCCGAGAAACGGACTCGCAACGCCCTCCACCCCGCCAACCCGGTTGCGCCCGCCCCGCCGGATCGGCTATCACCAGGGCCCGCTCGGTGCATTGCATCGGGTGCGCGCCGCCGGCCCGGTGGCAGAGTGGCTATGCAGAGGACTGCAAATCCTTGTACGTCGGTTCGATTCCGGCCCGGGCCTCCAGCTTCCGAGATGAAAGTCCCTCTAGGCCGTCCAGGCCAGCATGTCGAAGACCATTCCCTCGGCGTTCTCAAGGGTCAGGAAGAGGCCGATACCCGCAACCACGGCGCCCGCCAGGCGGACCTGCGTGGCAGCGGCTTCCGTCGCGTTCCATAGGCGCCTTGCGACCCAACCGGCCGACGAAGCAATGGCGAACTGGGTGAGTCCCAGACCAAGGAGATAGCCCAGCAGGACCGGGAGCCGCATGGCGCTTTCCTGCGCGGCGATCGAGTCGCCGAACGCGGAGCCGTGAAACAGGCCGAAACCAGCGAAGAGCGCCACCGCCCAGCCCAGGCCCAGCGCCCGGCCGGAGAGGATCACCGAGCCGACCACAAGCAGAGAAAGGCCGATGACGATCTCCTTCGCGGGCAGGCCGACCCCGAGGCTCATCAACAGGCAGCCGAGCAGCATCGCGGCGATATAGCTGCCCGTGGCCATGAGCGCGCGCCCCGTGAACAGCGCGGCGATGCCTACCGCGAGGATGAAGAAGAGATGATCAAAGCCCAAGATCGGGTGGCCGATTCCAGAAAGAACCCCATGGGCAAAGGTTTCCATGGGCATCCCGGCCAGCGGATGGTGCGCCTGGGCCGGAGCCGCAACTAGCGCCAAGCTGGCGGCCAAGGCC
>JARFRB010000011.1 GCA_029287455.1 Pelagibius litoralis
AGGTGGCACTGCTTGATGCCTTGCGCGATCCGCTGGGGGCGGCGATGGAGTCCGCCGCCATGCGCCGCACGACCGCGAGCCTGCTGCGCACCTATCTGGGTCAAGGACCGTCGCGGGCGGTCACCGCCGGCGCCATCCGGCGGGGCGACATTTCGCGGCTCGACGCGGTGCTGGTGATGTCCGACCTGCGCGGCTTCACCGACAAATCCAATCGCTGGACCGAGGAGGCTTTGCTCGAAGCCCTGGGAGATTACTTCGAGCTCTTCGTGAACAGTGTCACCAAACAAAGGGGGGGATGTTCTGAAGTTTCTCGGCGACGGCATTCTCGCGGTCTTTCCAATCGATGAGGACAATGACACCGCCAGACGCTGCCAGGAGGCACTGTGAGCCGTTATCGACGCCCGGGAGGCGCTCGGCACCCTCAACCGGGCCCGCGCCGAGGCCGGCAAGGAAGCCATCGACTTCGGGGCCGCCTTGCACCTCGGCTCCGTCACCTATGGCAATGTGGGCAGCCCCGACCGGCTGGATTTCACGGTTATCGGCGACGCCGTCAACCTCACCAGCCGCGTGGAAGGCTTGCGCAAGGCTCTCGCCGAGCCGATCCTCCTGACTTCCGCTGTTGCGCAGCATCTCAATACCCCGCCGCGCTCCCTCGGGGCCCAGACGGTCTCCGGCCTCCCCCACCCGATCGAAGTTCTGGCCCCTTAAGGGGAGCCTACGCCAGCCCTTCGTCATGCCCGTAAAGACAAGGTCTTAAGTTCAGGCGCTAATGCCAAGGGCGAGGCTTGAGCCTCTGGTTCGCCGAGAGCTCCCGCCAGCGCCCGCCCCAAGCGGATAGTCTCGGCGCGATTGGGACGTCACCGGCGATTTCGAGGATCATCTTGCGGCGAACGGCCGTGGCGAAGCTCTGCCGGTTGTCGGCGGTGACCACGAAGCTTCCTGGCCCACCGGTGATCATGGTCCGGAAAGCCGACTCTAGGTCGTAGCCGCCGGGCCGCCCGGTTTCGCAGGTCCGGCAGAGGATCGCCAGGCCGTTGATGATGATGCCGGCGCCAAGTGCCCGGGCGCGCGCCTCGATCACCGACACGCCGCCTTGGGTGTAAGCGCTATCCCCCGAAAAATCGATCACGCGGCGGGTGCCCGCGATACCGTTCCCGTCGATCAGAGCATGGGCGATGGCTATGGCGCTGCCGATGGAATTGGGCCCATAGGCACGGCGGGGTGCCGCCATCAGATCCTCGGCAAACCGCGCCGCGCTTTCCGGCCCATCGATGATCGTCCAGGGCACCACCACGTCCTGAGAGGTTTCATCGCCCCACTCAACGTAAGTGACCGCGATCTTCCTCAGGAAGCCGAAGCCAATCGCCGATAGCACATCGGGATGAGTGATGGCCGAGGCATAGCCTTGCCGCTGAAAACGGATCTCCGTGTCGTCGATAGAGCGCGAGGCATCGGCCAGCAGCACAAGTTCCAGGTCGACGCTCTGCTGGGCCCCGGCACGCGGGGTCAGGGAAAACATCAGGGCGAAGACCAGCACCAATCCACGAAGCATGAGCTTTATCTCCCACCGAGACTTTTCGAGCCTAGACCGGCTTTTCGCTCAAGGGTAGCCCGCGTTTGCCCGAGCCGGTGAAAAAGGCGGAGAGCCCGGGCCAAAGGAATGCCGTCATATTGCTTATCATGGTATGTTGCGGGGTTAGAAACCAACCAAGGGGAGGTCCGGCATGTCCGTGCGAGAGGAAATCATGGGAATTGGAGCGCAACTCGCGAGGGCGATCAATGCGGGCGACGCGGCCACCGCCGCCGGGTTCTACACCGAGGACGGCTCGGTGATGGCGCCAGGTGCCGCGCGCGTCGATGGCCACTCGGGCGTCCAGGCCTATTGGCAAGCGGCCATCGACGCTGGTCTTTCCAACGTGGTTCTCACCACGCTTGAGGTAGAGGAATTCGGCGGTTCCGCGACGGAAGTCGGCATCTTGACCGGCTCGCTTGGCGCCACTGAGCTTACCGGCAAGTATATCGTTCTCTGGAGCCAGACAAACGCGGGCTGGAAGCTGCACCGGGATATCTGGAACTTTGACGCCTAGGGCGCGCTTGCTAGGCGGCTACAACCGAAGATAAGCCAAGAGCCTGTCGAGCGGGCCGATATCGGGGAAGTCGACGAAAGCCGCCCGCCCAACTGGGCAACTTTCCACCGGAAACTCCGTCCCCGTCAATCTGACGAGAGCTTGCGCGAGTTGGCTATCCCCTGAGTCCGCCGTGGCCGCGAGGTCGACTTGGTTCAGGCGCCCCGCCGCGCCGCGCGTATACACAAGCTCGCCCGAAAGCTCGTCCGCGATCCCCTCGATCTTAACGGTCGCCTGCATGCCTTCGCGCAGCAGCGACAGGCCAACGTCAGAGACCGGCACGTCAATCAGGAGCTCACTGCATTGGATCCAGCGGAACAGGGGTGCCCCCCTGCCTACCGTGGATCCGGGGCCTGTCGCAACACTCCAGACGATGCTTTGGGGCCGAATTCTCACCTCTGCCTCGCTGGTCCGCCAAAGGAGATCTTCCGCGGCGCGCGCTTCGTCCTGGAGCTTGGCGAGTGAACCACGCGCGGTGGCAAGCTCGTCGGCAGCTTCGATGAGGCGAAGCTCAAGCACATCATTGCTGTCGAAAACCCAGTCCGGATTGTTGCCATCAGCGGTAATGAAGATGCCTGCCCGGGCGGCGTTAAAGCGCCTTTGCGTGTGAGCGATCTTCTTGTCTAGTTCGGACTTTTCGCTCCTCAGCGCCATGATCTGGGCCGTGCTCTCGTCGGCTTGGGACAGCGACGCGTTGCCTTGCTGCGCCAAACGCCCGAGGCGCGCCGCCACCCGGGCGGAGAGGCCGAGCTGCTTTTCGACGAAGGCCAATTCGTCTTTCAAGCCTTCCAGCTCCAGGGACAAAGCGTCGCGGAAGACGTCCGCGTAGACTTGGGTTCGTTCTTCCCAGCGCGCTTGCGTGAAGCGAAGCTGCTCGACTTCGCGCGTCAGCTCTTCGATCCGCGCCTCGGTGCGCTCAATCTCCGCGGCGATGCGTTTCACGTCGGTATCGTTGGCCTGCAGGTTTCGAATGAACATCACACGGCCATCGTCCATGAAGACCTTGCCGGGCTCGGGGGCATCCTCGCCCACCTGGCCGGAGATAGGCGCGGTAGCAGTGTAGACCCAGTTCGTCACCACGGCGTCGCGGAAGATCACCGAGGCAACATAGCTATGCTGTGAGTAAATGGTGCCGATCAACAAGAGCAGCGGAATCGCAACCAGCGCGGCCGCGGCGAAGCGCCGGCCCCAGCGCGCGCGCCTGAGAACATCTTGTGCTTCGTCGACTTTCTCCGGGTCCGGCATCACCGCCCGTGGCGTCTTTGGTTCGTCGGCCACCGGCCGCACCGTGTCCTGCTTAGTGGAAACGCTCGCACCGGCATGGCGGAAGTTGTCGAGCAGGCGCCCGGTGATCAGGCGAATCAACGCGTAGCCGACCTGCGGGCTTTGAAAGAACAGCAGCGCCACGGAGCGCTCGGACAGCCAGAACACCGTCCCCGGCGTCTCCACCACCGCAGAGCCGGTCCGGCGATTGTCCGGCGCGAATAGGCTGACCTCCCCGAAGAACTCCCCTGGCTGTATTAAGGCGTCGATCTCGGGAATCCGGACTTGTCCCTCGGCAAGGTAGAACATGCCCGTGGACCGGTCCCCTTTCCTGAACAAGACCTCGCCGTCGTGGATCGAGCGCTCGCGCATGAAGGGGATCAGCGGCTCCAGCGGAACGCCGCCGCCGCGATACTTGGTGGCTTTATTAACCAACCCAAGGATCTGGCGAAGCCGGATCAAGTTCACCGGCAACTGAAGAGAATGCAAAATCAGGATCGGAAACAGGCTTTCGAGATAGCCATAACAAATGAAGGCCACGTTGGCCGCCAATCCGAAGCAGCGCAACGCAACCATGGTCTTCATATAAAACGTCGCGAAGCCTAGGACGGACGCGACGTACCCAATTACCTCCGCGGCACCCATATCCTATAAATCCCCGGTGGCATAGGGAGAGAAGCTTTACACGCTATTGTGTGAAAGCTAGCGGGAAATCGGCGGGGATCCAGTGGGGAAAGGCACAGTGTAACAAAACTGTAGCGTTGAGAGTGCACGGCAACGAGCGGGGCCATGAGCGTGACATCGCGCCGACAAAAAGCGTAGGCTAGCATCATCCCTGCAGCACCCGAGGCCCGCAGCATGAACCGGGACCGTCTTTACTTCTTCCTCCTCAACATCGGGCACTTTCTCGATCACTTGTTCACGCTGATCTTCGCGACCGTGGCGGCCCTGGCGTTGTATCGGGAGTGGGGAGTGGGGTACGCCCAGTTGCTAGCTTACGCGACGCCGGGCTTCTTCGCTTTCGGCTTGTTTTCCTTGCCAGCGGGGTGGCTTGCGGACCGCTGGAGCCGGGACGGGATGATGAGCGTATTCTTCATTGGGATCGGGCTGGCCTCCATCGTCACGGGCTTTGCATCCAATCCGCTTGAGATCGGAATCGGGCTCTTCGTCATCGGCATGTTCGCGGCTATTTATCACCCGGTGGGCCTGGCCATTGTAACCATGACCTGGCGCAACACCGGCATGCGGATTGCCGCCAACGGAGTCTGGGGAAATCTGGGTGTGGCCTGCGCGGCCTTGATCACCGGCTTTCTTATCGACGACGGCGGCTGGCGCATGGCCTTCATCTTACCGGGCATCTTCTCGATCGCCATGGGCGTGGCCTACACCGCCTTGCGCTGGGACAGTATGCGGGCGGAGCGCACGGCCTCAAAGTCACCGAGTAAGAGCGCGAGCGAGGGCGTGGCACCGGAGTACAAATCTCTCTTGCTGCGCATTTCGGCCATCGTTTTCCTGACCACCGCCGTCTCCTCGGTGATTTTTCAGTCCACCACCTTTGCCTTGCCGAAGATCTTCGAGGAGCGCTTGGCGGGCCTGGCGGGTGAGGTTTCAGCCTGGACCCGCGACGTGGCCGAGGCCGGTACAGGGGACGCGGCGACCACCGTCGGCTCGCTGGCCTTTCTGGTCTTCGCGGTGGCCTCCATCGCCCAGATCGTTGTCGGTAAGATGCTGGACCGCTATGGGCCGCGCCCCGTCTTCATGACAGTGGCCGCCATCCAGATCGCTTTCTTCTCGGTGATGCCAGGGCTAACCGGCGGCTGGGCCTTCGCCGTGGCTCTTGGCTTCATGCTGGGCGCTTTTGGCCAGATCCCGATCAACGACTACATGATCGGCAAGATGGCGAGCGGGGCCTACAGGGCGAGGGTTTATGGCGTCCGCTACGTGGTGGCATTCTCCGTTCTCGCTGTCACGCTGCCCTTGGTCGCCTTCGTCTACGCGAACTGGGGATTCGACACGCTGTTCCACATTCTCGCGGGCGCCGCCTTGGTGATTTTCCTCGCGGTCGCCACCTTGCCCCGACGCTTCCCAAGCGCGCAAAGCCTTCCCGCCGAAGCCGACTAGCACCAAGCTGCCCGACGCCGCGGACGGTCACTCAGGTTCACCCCATCACCCTAATCCGCGCTTAATTCATGTTGATGCGCTGATTTCGTCATCCGTTCAATGATTACGCTTCGTCTTCCGCAGGCGGTCGGTGCGATGAGTTCAGTGTTCAATCCTATCCTTGGAGAGAGACGACTGCGTTTCCCGAGTGATGCGGCGAGCCATGACTAGCTCCTCGGCGCTAGATCGCCGCGCCCGCTCTGCAGCGCAATTCGCGGCCTTTGCTCGGCGCGCCCTTTGCGCCGCGCTGCTCGGCTTCGCGCTCGCTCTTAGTCTTCCAGCCACCGGACTCAATGCCCAAGAAGCCCAAGAGGCAGAACCTGCCCAGGAGAAAAAACCCGCCGTCGATGTCGCCACCGTGACCGTGGACGGCGAAGATTTGTTCGCGGTCGTCGGTGTGTCAGCGCGTCCGGCGGCGGAGCGCGCCAAGGACATCGCGAAGCGGATCGAGGAGGTCGCGCAACGCGGGATCAGCACACCTACACCCACCCTCCAGCGCACCGAGTTCGGCACGGCCGTCTATCTCGACGGCGTCTACATCACCACCGTGACTTCGGTGGACGTCGAATACGAAGGCCTGGACGCCCCCACCTTGGGCAAGCGGATCGGCGAACGTGTGGCGCAAGCCGTGGAAGCCTATCGGGAAAGACGCTCGAAGGAGGGTGTCACGGCGTCCCTGGTTTCCGCGCTCGTCTGGACGGCCGCCTTCATCGTTTTCGCGGTCTGCCTCTATTTCTGCGCGCGGTTTTTGAGAAAGCGGGCGGACAACCGGACCGTCGAATGGGTAAAGAAAGTCGAGAAATCGACCGGCAAGATCGTCGAAACCGACACTATCGTCTCGACCACCCGCGCGACGATCTGGATGACCGCGTTTCTGATTTTGGTGCTCGGCCTCTACTACTACCTCTCGCAAGTTCTCTTCGCCTTTCCGGGGACCCGCGACATCGCGATCATCTTACTGCAGTATTTCACGGGCCCGGTTCTGAACATCCTGTCGCTCATTCTGAATCAGATCCCCGCAATTATCATGCTGGTCGTGATCTATTTCATCACCCGCTACCTGATGCGGCTCGTGAAGCTCCTGTTCCAGAACATCGAACTGGGCTTCATTCATATCGGCGGCTTCGAGCGCAGTTGGACCTGGCCGACCTACAGACTCGCGACCGCGGTGCTCATCGTCTTCGCCGTCATCGTCGCCTACCCTTACATTCCCGGTTCGGACACGGCCGCCTTCAAAGGCATCACGATCTTTCTTGGCGTCATTCTGTCTCTAGGCTCCAGTTCGGTGATCTCCAACCTGCTTTCCGGCTTGTTCGTCATCTACCGGCGCAGCGTGAACGTCGGCGATTGGATCGATGTTAAGGGGGAGTTGGGGGAGGTCGAGTCCGTCACCCTGCTGGAGACCAGCCTGAGGTCGCCAAAGAACGAGCTGATCAGCATCCCAAACTCCCAATTGCTGAGTTCCGAACTCACGAACTATACGCGGCGGGGCGAAACCGCCGGGCTGCTGTTGCACACGAGCGTAGGTATCGGCTACGAGGACCCGCCGGAGAAAGTCGTTGCATTGCTTCTGGAAGCAGCGGATCGGACCGAGGGCTTGAAGAAGAACCCTCCGCCCTTCGTCCTCAAGAAATCTCTTGCCGACTACGCTGTGGTTTACGAGTTCAATGGCTATACCGACGCGACCGGCGCATTCCCGCGGACTGAATCCGATCTCGTCGGCAACATC
>JARFRB010000099.1 GCA_029287455.1 Pelagibius litoralis
TGTTCGTCTCGTGGGCTCGGAGATGTGTATAAGAGACAGATACGGGCCCTTGTGGTCCCTGTTCGGAGATTTTCTACGATCATGGTCCGAGCGTCGCCGGCGGCCCGCCTGGCAGCCCCGACGAGGACGGCGATCGCTTCATCGAAATCTGGAACCTGGTCTTCATGCAGTACGAGCAGGTGACCAAGGATGTGCGTGTCGGTCTGCCGCGCCCCTCGATCGATACCGGCATGGGCCTTGAGCGCATCGCGGCGGTGCTTCAAGGAAAGCACGATAACTACGACATCGACCTGATGCGCGGGTTGATTGAGGCCTCGGCCGAGGCCGCGGGCGTCGATCCGGATGGGCCACAGGCGGTGTCGCATCGCGTGATTGCCGATCATCTGCGCGCCAGCTCTTTCCTGATTGCCGACGGTGTGTTGCCGTCGAACGAGGGGCGCGGCTATGTCCTGCGCCGGATCATGCGCCGGGCCATGCGCCACGCCCATTTGCTCGGCTGCCGCGAGCCGCTGCTGTGGCGTCTTGTGCCGGCCTTGGTGCATGAGATGGGCAAGGCCTTCGGCGAGTTGGTTCGGGCACAGGCGCTCATCACCGAGACCTTGAAGCTGGAGGAAACCCGCTTCAAGGAAACCCTAGGCCGGGGATTGCGCTTACTGGAGGAAGAGACCGGGAGACTCGGCTCCGGCGAAGCCCTGTCTGGCGAGGTGGCCTTCAAGCTCTACGACACCTACGGCTTCCCCTTGGACCTCACACAAGACATCTTGCGCGGCCAGAACCGCCAGGTCGATCAAGCGGGCTATGACGCGGCCATGGAGCGACAGCGCGCCGCCGCCCGCAAGGCCTGGGCAGGCTCGGGAGAAGCCGCCACGGACCAGGTCTGGTTCGGCCTCCGCGAGCGCCTCGGTGCTACTGAGTTCCTGGGCTACGAGGCCGAAGCGGCGGAGGGACTGGTGAGCGCCATCCTGCAGGATGGTGCCGAGAGTGAGTCCGCCGAAGCTGGTCAGGAGATCGCGCTCGTCACCAACCAGACCCCGTTCTATGGAGAGGCCGGCGGCCAAATGGGCGACACCGGCAGCGCCTTTACCGCAGAGGGCGCGGTGGTGGAGATCACTGACACCCAGCGCAAGCTTGGCGATCTGTTCGTGCACGTCGGGCGCGTCACTCAAGGCAAGTTGAGCTTGGGAGACGCGGTCAACCTGCGGGTTGATGCGGCCCGGCGAGATGCCTTGCGCGCCCATCATTCCGCGACGCACTTGCTTCATGAAGCCTTGCGCCAACGGCTCGGCGATCATGTTACCCAGAAGGGCTCCCTCGTGGCCCCCGACCGCTTGCGCTTCGATATCAGCCATCCCAAGGCGCTGGCCCCGGAGGACGTGCACGCCGTCGAAGCCTTGGTCAACGAGCGAATTCGCCATAACGACGCTGTGGCGACCAAGCTGATGACGCCGGACGAGGCGATCGAGGCGGGGGCCTTAGCCCTCTTCGGGGAAAAGTACGGCGACGAAGTTAGGGTGGTTTCCATGGGTGGGCTCGATGAGCCCCACAAGGGACCCGGGCGCACCTTTTCGACTGAACTCTGCGGTGGCACCCACGTTGGGCGCACCGGGGACATCGGGTTTTTCAAGATCGTTGGCGAAGCCGCCTTGGCGTCGGGCGTGCGCCGGATCGAGGCGGTGGCGGGCCAGGCGGCGTTGGATTGGGCCGAGCGGCAAGAGGAATTGGTCAATGAGGCTTCGGCGGCGCTCAAAGTCGCGCCTGCCGAACTGCCGGGCCGGGTCGCGGGCTTGCTTGAGGAGCGGCGGCAGCTCGAGCGGAAGCTTGGCGAACTGCGCCGCCGTGTCGCCAGCGGCGGCATGAATGGCGCGGAACCGGAGATCGAGGAGGTGAACGGCTTCAAGTTCACCTCGCGGGTCCTCGAGGATGTACCGGCAAAGGACCTGAAGCCGCTTGCGGACACGTTGAAACAGCGCATTGGATCCGGGGTGGTCGCGGTGGTGGCGGTGAGCGATGGCAAGGCCTCGCTCGTGGTCGGGGTGACGGACGACCTGACGGACCGGATCTCGGCGGTGGACTTGGTGCGCCAAGGGTCGCAAGCCCTCGGCGGCAAGGGCGGCGGCGGGCGCCCGGACATGGCCCAGGCCGGTGGGCCGGATGGCTCGGCCGCTGGTGCCGCGATTGCCGCCATTCAATCCGCTCTTTCTTCTTGATGCTGCCAAGCTCCATAAGGAACGTCGCCATCATCGGCGCCGGCTTGGCGGGGATCGCCTGCGGGGCCCGCTTGGCGGCGGCAAATCTGGAGGTGGCTCTCTTCGACAAGGGGCGCCGCCCCGGCGGCCGCTTTTCCACGCGGCGAGTGGACGATCTGCGTTTCGATCACGGTGCCGCTTATCTGCGCGAAGCGCGGCGGATCGGGGAGCCGGCGGCGCTGTCCTTGGCCGAGTGGCGGCCGCGCGGGCGTGAAGTGACGGAGCCCGTGTGGGTAGGGGTGCCGGGGATGAGTGCTTTGCCCTCGACGCTGGCGGTGGATTTGGACGTGCGAAGCGGTGTGCGGGTCGAAGGCTTGGAGGGCGAGCCCGGTGCTTGGAGCTTGGTGGACGACGCGGGTCGCGGCTTGGGCATATTTCAGGCGGTTGCCGTCGCGGTCCCGGCTCCCCAAGCCGCGCCACTGCTCACGGCCGCGCCGCGCTTGCGGGAAACGGCCCAGTCCGCGGCCATGGCGCCTTGCTGGACTGGTATGTTCGCCTTCAAGGAACCCCTTGCTGTGGACATTGACGTGATCCGGCCCGGCGATGGCATTGCGGAGCGCGCCGTCCGCAACTCCGCCAAACCGGACCGGCCCTCAGAGATGGATTGCTGGGTGGTCTATGGCGATGACGACTGGAGCCGCGATCACCTGGAAGACGATAAGGAAGCCGTCGCGGAGGCCCTCTTGGAGTCTCTGACCCGCGCGGCGGGCACTGGCCCCCGGCTGCCGCACTACCGGGCAGCGCACCGCTGGCGCTACGCCCGCACCCTGCCGCCCTTTAGCGGTCCGGCGTTCGATCCGGAGGCGCTGCTGGGAATTTGCGGGGACTGGACCTCTGGCCCGGCTGGCGAAGATGCTGTCGAGAGCGGACGGGCGCTAGCGGATCTTGTCCTGAAGAGCCGCTAACCGACCGGTGTTGACGATTGGTTAGCGCGCAATCGTCCAGGGTTTCTACTCGCTATCAGCCAAGACCCGCAGCGAGACGATGTGGTCGGGATCCGGCACGGTTCCGCTGCGGTCGTGAGCCGGTGCCTTCTTGATCTGGTCCACGACGTCCATTCCATCGGTCACCTGGCCCCAGACGGTATACTGGCCGTTCAGGAACTGGGCATCGTAGAAGCAGATGAACCACTGGCTGTCGGCGCTATCCGGGTTCTGCGCCCGGGCAGCGCCCACGGTTCCGCGCACGAAAGGTTCAGCCGTGAACTCCGCCTTCAGCTTCTTGCCGGAACCGCCGGTGCCGGTCCCGTGGGGGCAGCCGGTTTGGGCCATGAAGCCATCCATCACCCGGTGGAATTTCAGACCGTCGTAGAATCCCTCGCGCACCAGTTCCTTGACCCGCTCCACGTGGTTCGGTGCCAGATCCGGGCGAAGGGCGATGGTCACCTTGCCGTTCTCAGTTTCCAGGATCAGGGTATTTTCCGGATCGGTGGCCATTTGCTTGCCTTTCGAATATCTGGGAGGGAAGGAGCGCGCAAACGCCTACTGGACGTCCGCCAGCACCCGCATCGAAACGATCTTGTCTGGGTCCGACACTGCGCCGTTGGCGGATTGATCGCCTTTCTTGATTCGATCCACGCGCTCCATGCCCTCCACGACCTTGCCTAGGACCGTGTACTTGCCGTCCAGGCCGCTAGTCCGCGCGAACATGATGAAGAACTGGCTGTTGGCGCTGTCCGGCTGGCTGGAGCGCGCCATGCCAACGACCCCACGTTCGAAGGGAATGGAGGAGAACTCCGCCGGCAAGTCCGGCAGGTCCGATCCGCCGGCACCGGTCCCGGTCGGGTCGCCGGTCTGGGCCATGAAGCCGTCGATGACGCGGTGGAAGACGATGCCATCGTAAAAGCCGTCCCGCGCAAGGGTCTTCAGCCGCTCCACATGCTTGGGCGCCACGTCCGGCAAAAGCTCGATGACGACCGGGCCGTCCTTGAGCTCCAGCACCAGCGTGTTCTCCGGGTCCGACGCCGCTTGCGCCGCTTGACCGCCCGCAAAGAGGAGGGCCATCGCGAAGAAAGAGAAGAAAACGCGTCGGCCGAACGTCTTGTAAATCATGCTGCCTCCATGGCGGCCTTCAGCCGCCGGTCGATTTCGTCAAGGAATCCGTTGGTGGTCATCCAGGTCTGTTCCGGTCCGATAAGGAGCGCCAAGTCTTTCGTCATCTTGCCGTCCTCGACCGCTTCGATGCAGACCTTCTCCAGGGTTTCGGCGAAGCGCACCACGTCCGGCGTCTCGTCGAAGGTGCCCCGATACTTCAAGCCGCGGCTCCACGCGAAGATGGAGGCGATGGGATTGGTCGAGGTTTCCTTGCCTTGCTGGTGAAGGCGATAGTGGCGGGTGACCGTGCCGTGCGCTGCCTCGGCCTCGATGGTCTTGCCGTCCGGCGTCATCAGCACGGAGGTCATGAGGCCAAGCGAGCCGAAGCCTTGCGCCACGGTGTCGGACTGAACGTCGCCGTCGTAGTTCTTGCAAGCCCAAACGAAGCCCCCGGACCACTTCAGGGCCGCGGCCACCATGTCGTCGATAAGGCGGTGCTCGTAGGTGATGTTCTTCTCGGCGAAACGATCGGCGAACTCGGCATCGAAGACCTCTTGGAAGAGGTCCTTGAAGCGCCCGTCGTAGGCTTTGAGAATGGTGTTCTTCGTTGACAGGTAAACCGGCCAGCCCCTGTTCAAGCCGTAGTTCATGCAGGCCCGGGCGAAGCCCCGGATCGACTCGTCCTCGTTGAACATGCCCATGGCGATGCCAGAAGCGGGGAAGTCGTGCACTTCGCGGGTGACCGGCTCGCCGCCATCGGCTGGCGAGAAGGTGATCGTCAGCTTGCCGGGACCGGGAACCAGGAAGTCGGTGGCCCTGTACTGGTCGCCGTAGGCATGGCGCCCGATCACGATGGGCTGTGTCCAGCCGGGCACCAGGCGCGGCACGTTGCTGCAGACGATCGGCTCGCGGAACACCGTGCCGCCCAGGATGTTGCGGATCGTGCCGTTGGGAGAGCGCCACATTTTCTTGAGGCCGAACTCTTCGACCCGGGCTTCGTCCGGCGTGATCGTGGCGCATTTCACGCCCACGCCGTACTCCTTGATCGCGTTGGCGGCATCCACCGTGATTTGATCGTCGGTGCGGTCGCGCTCTTCAACGCCAAGGTCGAAGTATTTCAGATCGATATCCAGGTAAGGAAGGATGAGCTTTTCCTTGATGAAAGCCCAAATGATGCGGGTCATTTCGTCGCCGTCGAGTTCGACGACCGGTGTGTTCACCTTGATCTTCGACATGTCACCTTCCGTTGCGGGATTAGTCGCCGCGCACCGTTAGCCGCGCAGCCTGGAATGCGGCGGCACTCTATCACTTGGAGCGGCGCGGGCAAGCCCTGGAGACAGGATCGGAAAGGGGCTTCAGGCCCACTTCGCCGAGGGGGAGATGCGGCTGTCCGGCACTTCGGCAACCGCGTCGAAAACCTGCTCGACCCGATCGACGACGCGGATGATGCCGGAGTGTTCCGGCCGGACGAAGTTCTCTGCGATCTGGTGGTGCACCAACTCGAGCAGAGGGTCCCAGAAACCCTCGACGTTCACGAGCACAATTGGCTTTTCGTGCAGGCCGAGTTGGACCCAGGTCACCATCTCGAAGGTTTCGTCCAAGGTGCCGAACCCGCCGGGCAGAATACAAAAGGCGTCCGACTCCTCGAACATCCGCATCTTGCGGACATGCATGGACTCTACGATTTCCAGTTCCGTTGTCCCTCGGTGACCGATTTCGTAGTCGTCCAGATGCCGGGGAATGATGCCGTGGACCTTGCCCCCGGCCTCAAGAGCGGCGTCCGCAACCGCACCCATCAGGCCGACCCGGCCGCCGCCGAAGACGATGCGGATGCCGCGCCTGGCCGCGCGCTGGCCAAGCTCCGCCGCTGCTTCCAGATAAACCGGGCGCACGGAGGTCGAGGAACCGCAATAGACGCAAAGGGACGCGAGTTTGGCCATAATCTTCGTTTGCTCCATAACGTCGGCCTTGAGCGCAGGTTACACACCCAAGTATCGAACAAAGTAGTGCGGACTTACGTAGTACGCCAGAAAGCCCGGCCTGACTATACGCACAGGGTGCTGAGCATATGGTTAATCAGCAGGGTGTTTCGCAAATCCATATATTTCCGATTGTCTGAGTCCAAAAGCCCCCCCTTGCTCTAAACCGCCCGAAACCGCACGGATTCCGTGAACCGAGCGCCGACATTGCGCCTCAAGACAAGGCGTATTAACTTGCAAGCCTTAACGAAGCCTGCCCGCGCGGGCTTTCTGGGAGTGCGTTGGCGGTGAAATCCTTACGATTCGCGGTGATTGCCGCGATTGTCGTCGTCGGGGCGGCGGTTCTGATCTACATGCTTGTCGGAAGCCCCGAGGAGGCAGGCGACGCAACGACCGAAGCCCCGGCGTCCGAGGAAAACCCGGCGTCCCGGGAAACCCTAGTGTCGGAGAGCGATTCATCGTCGGGCGAAGCCGCCGGAGAGACACAGCCCGCCGAGCCGGAAACCGCGGCCACCCAGGGCGCTAGCGACCAGGACTCCGATGCCCAGGCGGCAGCGAGCGACGGCGAGCCTCGGCCGGAGGGGGAGGCCAATACCGCCTCTGCCGAGACAGATACGCCCAAGGACGAGGAAGCCGCCGCCACCGAGGGGCGGGCGCCGAGCTTCGACGTCGTTCGGGTCGAGCGCAGTGGGGAAGCGGTCATGGCCGGCCGTGCGGAGCCCGGCTCCGAAGTCACGGTGACCGGGAACGGTGAGGTTATCGGCAAGGCAACCGCCGACCAGCGCGGCGAATGGGTCATCCTGCCCGACAAACCCCTTTCCGCGGGCGACCAGGAATTGAGCGTGCAGCAGCGCGCGGCTGACGGCGAGGAGCGGGAGTCGAAAGAGGTCGTTGTGGTCTCGGTGCCAAAAAAGAAACCGGACGCGCAACGGACGGCTGAATCCGACAAGAACGGCGCGGAGGACTATGGGGCGCCCCTGGCGGTCGTCGTTCCGCGCAGTGGGACTGGCGATACACGCATTCTTCAGGCGCCCGAGGAAGTGGGCATCGCATCCGGCGACTTGGTTCTGGAATCCTTGAATTATGACGCCGAAGGATATCTGACCGTGATCGGGCGGGTGGCGCCGGGCGGGATCGTCGAAGCGCGCCTGGATGGAAGCGGCATCGGCAGGACGCGGGGCAGCGAGGGCGGACGCTGGGTACTGAAGCCCGAAAACCCCGTGCCAACCGGTTTGCATCGCTTGGCAATCTTGCAGCTCGACGACGCGGGCAAGGAACTTGCGCGGGTGGAAACGCCCTTCGCGCGCTCGAACCTTCTGGCGGACCTTCCGCGATCGGACCGTTTCATTGTTGTTCAGCCGGGCAACAGCCTGTGGCGGATCGCCCGCCGCACACTCGGCTCCGGATCGAACTACACGGTGATCTTTTCGGCCAACCAAGATCAGATCAGCGACCCCGACCTCATCTACCCCGGACAGATTTTCGTGGTGCCCCCCGGCGGCTGATCTTCCTATTCGGCGGCCTTTGGCAGCACATAGGGAACCGGCCGGGGCTTGCCTTCCTTGCCATTGCGCTTGTCGAGCCAAGCCCTGAGGTTCGCCCGCAGCATCAGGGCGCAGGGCGTGACGACAAGGGTTAAGAGGGTGGCGAAGGTCAGGCCGAAGACGATGGAGGTGGAGATTTGGCTCCACCACTGGGTCGCCGGAGCGCCAACCTGAACTTGCCTGTTGAAGAAGTCCACGTTCGCGCCCAGAACCATCGGCATCAATCCCAAGACCGTCGTGACGGTGGTCAGCAGGACAGGGCGCAAGCGCTGCGCGCCCGTACGGAGAATAGCCTCCAAGGGGTTGGCGCTGCTTTGTTTTAAGCGGTCGAAAGTGTCGATCAGCACGATGTTGTTGTTGACCACGATGCCGGCCAGGGCAATGACCCCAATTCCGCCCATGACAATGCCAAAGGGCTGGTCGGTCACCAACAGCCCGATCATCACGCCGATGGTGGACATGATCACCGCGGAAAGGATCAGGAAGGCGCTGTAGAAAGAGTTGAACTGAGTGACCAAGATAATCGCCATGAGGAACAGGGCGACAATGAACGCCTTCACGAGAAAGCTCTGGGCCGCGCTTTGCTCCTCGTCCTCGCCCTTGAAGCTGACACTGATCCTGGGGTCGAAGGTTTCGCCGGCGAGGCGCTCGCGCACCAGGCCGACTTGATCGTCCACCAGCAGCCCTGGGGCCACGTCCGCCTTGACGGTCATCGTCCTTTGGCCTTCGACACGGCGCAGCAAGGTCGTTTTTGGCTTCGGTGTGATGGTGACGAAGTTATCGATGGGGATCATTCCGAAATCGGTCTGAACGCGAATGCGCCCGAGTTGCTGCAAGGTCCGATAGGTTTCGGGAAGCCGGACCACGATATCCACCTCCTCATCGGTCTCGTCGGGCCGGTAGTTGCCGATCTCCATCCCCTTCGTGAGCATCTGGACGTAAGCCCCGATCAAGGACACGTCGGCGCCGAACTTGGACGCTTGCGCGCGATCCACGGCCACTTCCCACTCGATGCCGGGGATTGGCTTTCCATCCTCAAGGTCCACAAAGCCTCCCACCTCGCGAATCGCCGAAACGATCCGATCCGCCGCGGGGGCGAGCAGGGAGGGATCGCTGGCCGCCAGTTGAATTTGCACCGGCTTGCCCACCGGCGGTCCGGCCTCCTCTGTGCGGGGCTCCACGTAGATGCCACCGATCGACGACGCCCGTTCGCGGATATCGGCCAGGATTTCGTCGGCTGGCCGCCGCGCGAACCAATCGACGAACTCAAGCTGAATCACGCCGATGAGATCTTCCGGTTCGTCGTCATCCTGGCGTCCGGAATTGGCCAGGCTGCGGGCGTAGATCGAATGCAGCTCGCCGGTTTCTTCCTGAAGTTCCAGGATCTTGTTCTCAACTTCCCGCGTCAGAGCATCGCGCTCGTCGATCGATAGGTTGCCACGCCCATGCACCCAAAGAGATGCATTGTCCGGCTCCACATCCGGGAAGAACTCAACGCCCCTGCCGAACTGCGCGTAGCCCACTTGCACGGCCACGAGCAGCAGCACGGCCGCTAGCACCACCTTGCCCGGGTGGCGCAAGGCCCCACGCAGGAAACGCACGTAGGCGCCGCTCAAGCGGCCAAGCTGCGAAAGCTCGTAAGGCTCCTGTTCGGCCGCGGGCGCGTCTGTCTCCGGCGTCCTGGCGGCTTGGCCGGGCTTGCCCGCCAAGGCGCCCAGGGTGGGCACGAAGATGAGAGCCATGAACAGCGAGGCGCTTAGCACCGCGAGCAGAGTGATCGGCAGGTATTTCATGAACTCGCCCACGGTGCCCGGCCAGAACGCAAGCGGCAGGACTGCGGCGAGCGTGGTGAAGGTGGAAGCGAAGATCGGCCAGGACATGTGGCGGGCGGCCAGAGCGTAGGCGCTATGCCGGGGCAGGCCTTCGATCATCTTGCGGTCGGCGTACTCCGTCACGACGATGGCGCCGTCGACCAGCAAGCCCACCGCCAGGATCAGGCTGAACAGCACGACGATGTTCACGGTCAGACCGGCCGCGTAGATGACCAGAATTCCGGTCAAGAAGGACCCGGGGATGGCGATGCCGACCAAGCCCGCCGAGCGCACCCCAAGCGCCGCGACGACAACGATCATGACAAGCAGGATGGCACTCAGGACGTTGTTCTCGAGATCGTCCAGCATGGTGCTGATTTGGGTGGATTTGTCTTGATTGAACGACACTTGCACCGCTTCGGGCCAGTATTCCCGCTCAGCTTCCACGCGGCGTTTGACCTGTTCGATCGTCTCGACAATGTTTTCGCCGGTGCGCTTGGAAACTTCCAGAGCGAGGCCAGGTTCGCCGTTGACCCGCACATAGCCTGTCGGGTCCACGAACGTCGCCCTCAGGTTGGTCACGTCCTTGACCCGCACCACAGCGTCGCCATTGCTCTTCAGCGGCATTTCCAGGATGTCGTCCGCCCCTTCGAATAGCCCCGGGACGGTGACGGCGAAGCGTCCGGCCCCGGTGTCCATCTCGCCGGCGGCCACCACGATGTTGGACCGGCTCACCGCGTCGATGATCTGGCGGGCATCGAGCCCGTAACTTTCCAGCGCCAAGGGATCGATCACCAATTCGATCAGTTCGTCCCGGTCGCCGCCGATCTCCGCCTCCAGCACCGGCGGCAGGCCCTCGATTTTCGTTTGCAAGGAGCGCGCTATGGCGAGCAGCGTGCGCTCGGGCACATCGCCGGACAGTGTGACGACGAGGACCGGGAAAAGGCTGAGATTTACCTCGTGCACGGTTGGCTCGTCGGCGTCGTCCGGCAAATCAGCCTTCGCGATGTCGACCTTTTCGCGTACTTCGGCGAGCGCTGTATCCACATCAAAGCCGGCATCGAACTCCAGCAAGACGGTGCCGCCGCCAAGGAAGGCGGTGGAGCGCATCTCCTTTACGCCCGCTATCCCGCTCGCCTCCTTTTCGACTGGTTTGAGGAGGAGCCGCTCCGCGTCTTCGGGGGCAATGCCGTTTTGATGCAAGGAGACGTAGATGATCGGGATGTTGATGTCCGGCTCCGCCTCCTTGGGAATCGCGGTGTAGGCATAGGTTCCCGCGATCAGCAGCAACACCAGGATCGACAAGACGGTGCGCTTGCGCGTCAGTGCGGCTTCGATCAGCGATCTCACTGCGAAGTCTCCGCGTTGCGTGCCTCGCTTGCGGCTTGGGCCGTCGCCGCTTCCTCAGGCTGGATGCGAACTTCTTCGCCTTCGATTACAAACTCCTGTCCCACCGTGACCAAAGTGACGGTTTCGGGAAGGCCGGCCACCCATACACCATCGGCTTCGTCCTCAATGATCGTGACGGGGCGAAATCTCACCCGCCTTTCAGCATCGAGCGTGTTCACGCCCACACGGCCGGCGTCGTCAAGCGTGAGAATAGCTGGCGATATCTTGTGGGCCGCGACCGCGCCGAGGGGCAGTGCGATCTCCGCCGTGGCCCCAGCGGGAATGCTAAATTCGGGGTTTGGCACCTCCAGCTCGACACGGAACGTCCGCGTCTGGGCGTCCGCCGTCGCCGCAATAAAGCGGATCTTCCCCTCGACGCGGGGATGCCCGATCAAGCGAGCCGTGCCGGGGTCGCCCACTGAAAGCTTGCCGACGTTCTGCTCGCCGACTTGGGCGATGAAAAGGATGGGATCGAGCTCGATGATCCGGGCAACCTCGTCGCCGGCTTTCAAATAGGCGCCACGCTCGACCATCCGCTCCTCGAGCACGCCGGCGAAGGGGGCCTCGATCGTTAGATTGTCCACCTTGACCTGGGCAAGCTCCACGCCCGCCTTCGCCGCTTCGAAAGCCGCCCGGGCTTCGGCAAGGGAGGTCTCGGCCCGGTAGCCGCGATCGGCCAATTTGACTGCCGCCTCGTACTCGATCCGCCGCTGCTGCATGATGGCCTGCGCTTCCGCCAGCCCGGCGAGACGCTCGCGCGCCGCAATGTGCGCGATCACATCCCCGTTGGCGACATGGGCCCCTTTTTCGACGGGCAGAAGGTCGATCGCGCCGTCGAGCTCGGCTTTCAGGTCCACGGTCCGAATCGCTTCGGTTTGGCCATTTATCAGAAGCGCCGTCCGCCGCTCCTGTGCGGATTGGGTGAGCGCGCGCACCAGCGTCAATTGCTTCTCGCCGCTGATCTTAGCGGGGGCTTTCTTGCGCTCGGGCTCGGACGCCCAATCGCCTAGCTGACCGAATGCAATCCAGGCAATGGCGGCGATTGCCAAGGCGGCGGAGATAACAAAGGAAACGCGCATGACGCACTCTGACCGGTGAAGTCCCTGAAGAATGATACGTGCCGAGGGCGTAATTCGGTTCTCTCGGCCGGCAAACTTTATGCGCCAGCCCCGCGAATTTCTTAATGCGGTTGAAGTTTGCTCTTGAAATATAGGGTTTCACGGGGAATTTCGCCATACAAATGCAGATTTCAGCATGCTATTTCATGCATGTTTGCCGCTTGGCGGGGGCCCTGTTAAGGCTGCTGGGGGTTTGCCGGCGCAATTGCGGCCTAAGCGCGGGGTCGCCGCAGGTTACAAGTGCGGGGCCAGTGTGTAGGCTTACCGCGCGACGACAACTCCGCTTCTCAGGGGAACGAACCTAAAATATGAGCTCTCTCGACCTGGCAGTGGTCGGCAACTGCAGCTTCGGTGCGCTGATCGATCAGCGCGGCCGCGTGGTTTGGTCTTGCTTGCCGAGATTCGATGGCGATCCGGTGTTTTGCGCCTTGCTCGATGATCATGGCGATGCCAATCGCGGATTCTGGGACATCGATCTCTTCGATCGGGTGGAGGCCCGTCAAAGTTACCGCAGGAACTCCGCCGTCTTGCAAACCGTGCTGACCGACAGCGCGGGCAACGGGATCGAGATCACCGATTACGCGCCGCGGTTCAAGCAATACGACCGCACTTTCCGCCCGATGATGTTGATCCGGCACGTGCGTCCAATCGCGGGCACCCCGAGGATCTGCATCCGGCTGCGCCCCGCGCAGGATTTCGGCGCGGGCACGCCGCCGACCACGCGCGGCAGCAATCACATCCGCTATCTTCTGCCGGACCTGACCTTGCGGCTGACCACGGATGCGCCTGTGTCCTACGTGTTGGAGGAAAAGCCCTTCATCCTGGAGACGCCGATCAACCTGGTCCTGGGTCCGGACGAGAGCCTGACCGATTCGCTTCCGGCCATGACGCGGGCGTTCTACGAGAAAACGGACGCTTATTGGAAGGACTGGAGCCGATTTCTCTCCATCCCCTTCGAATGGCAGGACGCGGTCATCCGGGCCGCTGTCACTTTGAAGCTCTGCAGCTTCGAGGAAACCGGCGCCATCATCGCCGCCATGACCACATCGATTCCCGAAGCCCCGGGCACCGAGCGGAACTGGGACTATCGGCTGTGCTGGCTGCGCGATTCCTTCTATGTCGTCCACGCGCTCAACCGTCTGGGCGCCACCCGCACCATGGAAGGCTTTCTCGCCTACATCAACGACTTGGTCGCGGGCTGGGACGGCGGCAACTTGCAACCCGTTTTCGGCGTGGTGCAAGAAACCCAGTTACACGAGCGCAAGGTCGATTCCCTATCCGGGTACCGGGGAATGGGGCCTGTGCGGGTTGGAAACGACGCTTTTACCCAGATCCAGAACGACGGCTATGGCAGCGTCATTCTTTCTTCCGCGCAAACCTTCTTCGACCGGCGGTTGTCGCGCTTGGGCGATGCCAGTTTGTTTCATCGCCTCGAGCGGCTCGGCGCCCGGGCCGACGCGCTTTGGGATCAGCCCGACGCCGGCCTTTGGGAACTGAGGACGCGCAAGAGCGTTCATACTTATTCGAGCATGCTGTGCTGGGCGGGCTGCGATCGCCTTTCCAGAATCGCGGGCCACCTCGGCATCCCAGAGCGGCAAAGCCATTGGCGAGAGCGGGCGGACATGATCAGGGCGGAGGTGCTGGAGCGCGCCTGGAATCCGAAAGTGGAAAGCTTCGTCCAATCCTTTGGCGGCAGCGAGGCCGACGCCTCCTTATTGCTCATGCCATATCTCGGCTTTCTTGACGCCGGCGACCCGCGTTTCGCTGGCACCTTGGCCCATGTGGAGCGCGAGCTCAGGCGGGGCAACTACATGTTCCGTTATGCAAACCGCGACGATTTTGGCGTGCCGGATACGGCTTTCAACGTTTGCACCTTCTGGTACATCGACGCGCTGGTAGCCGTTGGCCGCCAGGAAGAGGCGCGCGAGCTTTTCGAGGAAATGCTCCGGCGCCGCAACCCCTTGGGCCTCCTGTCGGAGGATATCGACCCAGACAGTGGAGAGCTTTGGGGAAATTTCCCGCAGACTTACTCCATGGTCGGGATCATCAATTCCGCGATGCGTCTGAGCAAACCCTGGGAGGAGGCCTTTTGAGCCGTCTCATAGTCGTCTCAAATCGGGTTTCCGCGCCGCGGCAAGGACGGTCGGGCGGGGAAGGAGGCCTGGCCTCGGCCGTGCTGGACGCTTTGCGGCAAGAGGGCGGGATCTGGTTCGGGTGGAGCGGCAAGGTCACAGAGCACGAGCCGAGCGCGCCGGATATCTTCGATGTTGGGCGTTTGACCTATGCGACCTTGGACCTTTCCGAGCGGGATCATGAAGAATACTACAATGGCTTCGCCAACCGCTCGATCTGGCCGCTCTTCCACTACCGCCTTGATCTCGCGGAGTTCAATCGCCGCTATCTGGCGGGCTACCAGCGGGTCAACGCGCTATTCGCCAACAAGCTCATGCCCTTGCTGCGCGACGACGACCGGGTTTGGGTGCATGACTATCATCTGATCCCAATGGCCGAGCAGCTGCGTCAACATGGTTGCCACCAGAAGATCGGCTTCTTTCTGCATATTCCTTGGCCGGCCACCGAAGTGCTCTTGGCCTTGCCCAGCCACCGCACCTTGGTGCGGGCCATCTGCGCCTACGATTTGGTCGGCTTCCAGACGGAGTCCGACCGGGAGAACTTCGCTGAGTACGTGGTTAAGGAACTGGGCGGCACCGACCTGGGCGGCGGGCGGATCGAGATCTTCGGAAAGACGGTCAAGACTGGCGCCTATCCCATCTCCATCGACGCCGAAGGCTTGGCGCGCATGGCGGAGGAGGCGGCTACCTCACGCCAGAGCCAGCGCTTGCGCGAATCGGTGCGCGACCGCGATCTGATCATCGGAGTGGACCGCCTGGACTATTCGAAGGGCTTGGTCGCCCGGGTCGAAACCTTCGAGCATTTATTGAAGGCCTATCCTTCAAACCGGGGGCGAGTCGTCTTCTTGCAGATCGCCCCGCCTTCGCGCTCGGACGTACCCGAATACATGCAAATCCGGCGGGAGCTGGAATCCATCTATGGACGTGTGAACTCGACCTACGCGGAGTTCGATTGGACGCCGATCCGCTATCTCAACAAGGGCTTCAGCCGCCGCATGCTGACGGGGTTTTTCCGAGCAGCATCAATTGGTTTAGTGACGCCGCTGCGAGATGGAATGAACTTGGTGGCAAAGGAGTACGTCGCCTCGCAGGAGCCCGAGAACCCGGGTGTTCTGGTGCTCTCCCGGTTTGCCGGTGCCGCCTTGGAGATGGATGGCGCCGTTATTGTGAATCCTTACGACGTCGAGGGCGTTGCGGAGGCCCTGCAGGAAGCCTTGGCCATGCCGCTCGACGAACGGAAGGACCGCTGGTCGCGCATGTTTGAGCATCTGAAAACCCACGATATCACCCGATGGCGGCGCGACTATCTGACGGCCTTGGCAGAGACGGAATAGCGCCTCGAAGATCATGAAAGCGCTCTTGGCGGACATCGGCGGCACGAACGCGCGCTTCGCGGCCTACGCGGAGGGGCGGATCGGCGAGGCGGTTCGTCTTGCCACCGCCGACTACGCCACCGCCGAGGCCGCCATCGCCGCTGCCGCCGAGCAACTCGGTTGCGAGATGGACGTCGCGGTCCTGGCGGTCGCCGGACCGGTCTTGAATGGGCAAGCGGCCCTGACGAACGCAGGCTGGCGTTTCGACGAGGGCGAGCTCGCCGCCCGCTTCCGCTTGCGTGCCGTTCGCTTGGCCAACGATTTCGAGGTTATCGCGCTGGCCGTCCCCTGGCTTGAGCTGGACGACCTCATGGACCTCGGAGGAGGGCAGGGCGACCCCGGGTCCGCTATCCTGGTCATGGGGCCAGGGACGGGCCTTGGCATGGCCGGGCTGATCGATGGGCGCCGAGCGCTGGTTGGGGAGGGCGGGCATGTGACCCTGGCGGCTGCCGACGACCGGGATACCGCGGTTGTCGAGGCGTTACGGGAGCGTTTCGGGCATGTCTCGGCCGAACGTGTTCTGTCTGGTGACGGTCTCGTGAATCTGCTGGGCGCTATCTCCACGTTGGAAGATGGGCGGGGCCATCCGGCGAAGACGGCCGAGGAGGTCGTCATGGAGGCGGAGCGGGGAGACGCTTTGGCCGAGTTGGCTTTGGATAGCTTCTTCGGGTTCCTCGGAAATGTCGCGGGGAACGCCGCCCTGACCTTTGGCGCGCGCGGTGGGGTCTATTTCGCCGGCGGTATCCTTCCCAGGGTCAAGGATCGGCTTCTGGCGTCGCGCTTTCACCGAAGTTTTCTGGCGAAGGGCCGTTTTGAAGCCTATCTGGCCGAAATCCCGCTGCGCCTCGTGCTTCACCCTGACCCCGCGTTCATCGGGCTGGCGGCGGTCGCCGACGGCTGGCGGGAAGACTGAATTCGGAACCGCAAGCAAGCTCGCGCCGTTCATTCGGCAGGTGCCTGGGGACAAAGCGATCCATGTTCAAATCGAGAATCCCGCTTTTCAGCGTTTTCGGCTTCCAGATCTCCATCGATCCGACCTGGATCGTGCTGGCGGCCCTGGTGACATGGAGCCTGGCTTCGGGCTACTTCCCTCAAGTGGAGCCGGGTCTTGCCAAATCGACTTATTGGTGGATGGGCGTGGCTGGGGCGCTCGGCCTGTTCTTTTCGATCGTGGTGCACGAGCTGTCTCACTCCCTGGTGGCGCGGCGCTATGACCTGCCGATCAAGGGCATCACCCTGTTCCTTTTCGGCGGGATCGCCGAGATGCAAGAAGAGCCGCGCAGCGCCAAGGCGGAGTTTCTGACGGCGATCGTTGGGCCGCTCACCAGTTTCGCGCTGGCGGCGATCTTCTTCGTGCTCTCACGAGGCTTGGAGGCAGGCGAGTCCGCGACACCGCTCCACGTCCTGGTGGAGTACCTTGCCTTCATCAACATGGTAGTGGCGGTTTTCAACCTGCTGCCGGCCTTTCCCCTGGACGGGGGGCGGGTGCTACGGGCGGCGCTTTGGGCTTGGAAAGGCGATTTGACCTGGGCCACGCGGGTCGCGACGAACTCCGGCAGCTTGCTGGGCCTCGCCCTGATCATTCTCGGCGTGGTGAACTTCGTGCAGGGCTACGTGGTCGGCGGCGTTTGGTGGGTGCTAATCGGTTTCTTTGTTCGCATGGCCGCTCAGGGATCCTATCAGCAAGTGATCACGCGGGAGTTCCTGTCGGATGTACCCGTCGCGCGTTTGATGACCCGCGAACCCATCACGGTTGATCCCGATATTACGGTTACCGAACTCATCGACCGCTATTTCTATCGGTATTACTTTCAAGGCTATCCGGTGGTGCGTGAAGGGCGGCTGCTGGGCATCGTAACCTTGCGCGACCTCACGGAGGAGGTGCGTCAGAAAGCCGACTTCTTCGCCGTGAGCCGGGTGATGCGCCCGCTGTCGGAGGAGAACGCCGTTGCTCCGGAGTCTTCCGCCATTGAGGCGCTCAACCTGATGAATCGTACCGGCGCCAGCCGTCTTTTGGTGGCCGACGGCGATTCGCTCAGCGGGATTCTCTCCATGAAGGATGTCATGCGCCTGCTGCAAATCCGCCTTCAGTTGCAGGCGGGCCAGGCCGCACGGCCGTCGGCGATGGATTAGCCCCCTAAGACGCGTCTCTTAAGTCCCACCTTTGTCCCCAGCGGATTGGTCTTTTCCACGGACCAGTTGCTTGACTCGACCCGCCGCCAGGCCTGACACTTAGGCTTTACGGGAGGCGTGGCCTGCCGCGGCATTCGGCAAACGAATGTCAGTGGTGTGGTCCGCGGTATCGTCGGATCGGGCCCGTCTACTTCGGTGGGCGAGGCTGCCGGATCGGATCGGCCGCCGCTCTTCCCGCAACGCCAGAGTTGCCTTTGCCCCGTCGTTCCAAGGAGCGGCGGGGTTTTTTCCTTGTGCCTCAGGGGCTTTCGGCTGCCTGGGCGATAGCCTTGAGGAAAGCCTCGCCATAGCGTTCTAGCTTGCTTTGCCCAACGCCCGGAATCTCGGCCATGTCTGTGCGGCTCGCGGGTTTGCGCTTGGCCATTTCGATTAGCGTACGGTCGTTGAAGACGATGTAGGGCGGCACACCTTGGGTGCTGGCAAGCTCCCGACGCAGAGTGCGCAGGGACTCGAAAAGCGCCCGGTCGGCATCGCTCGCCAAGACCGTCTCGGTCAGGTTCGCCGGCGCGCGCGTGGCCGCCCGTCGGCGTTCGGGGTCGCGGCGCAGAAGGATCGGACGCTCCCCCCGCAAGACCGGCCGCACGTCCGGCCCCAGAAAGAGCCCGCCGTGCCCTTCAACGTCGACTCGGATCAGCCCCAAGGCGGCCAGCTGGCGAACGATGGAGCGCCAGTGGGCGCCGCCCACCTCACGCCCGACCCCATAGACGGCAAGATGATCGTGCCCAAGGCGTTCGATCCGTTCATTCGTCTTGCCAAGCAAGACATCGACAAGATAAGCCGCGCCGAATCGCTGACCGGTTCGGTAGATCGCCGAAAGCAGCATGCGGGCATGCTCGCTGCCGTCATAGCTTTCCACCGGCTCCAGGCAGGTGTCGCAGTTGCCGCAGGATCCGCAGTCATCACCGAAATAGTCCAGCAGGACCTGACGGCGGCACCGCGTGGTCTCGCAATACCCCAGCAAGCTTTCGAGCTTCCGCCGCTCCAATCGCTTTACCGCGTCGGGGGCTTGGGATTCGTCCAGCATGCGCGTCATCTTCGCCACGTCCGCCATGCCGTAGAGCATGAAGGCGTTGGAGGGCAGGCCGTCCCGCCCCGCGCGCCCGGTCTCCTGGTAGTAGGCTTCCAGGGACTTCGGCAGGTCGAGGTGAGCGACGAAGCGCACGTCTGGCTTGTCGATCCCCATGCCGAAGGCGATGGTGGCGACCATCACCAAGCCCTCTTCGGCGATGAAGCGCGCCTGGTTCGCAGCCCGGACCGAGGCATCCAGCCCGGCGTGATAGGGCAGGGCCGGGCGGCCCTTTCCGGAGAGCCACTCCGCCACTTCCTCCACCTTACGGCGGGACAGGCAATAGACGATCCCGGACTCGCCCTTGTGCTCGCGCTCGAGAAAGTCCCAAAGCTGCTTGCGTGGCTCGCTCTTCGGTGTCACCCGGTAGCGGATGTTCGGGCGGTCGAAGCCGGAAACGAAGAGCCGCCCGTCCTGCAGTTCCAACTGCTCCAGAATGTCCCGGCGGGTCGGCCCGTCGGCGGTGGCGGTGAGCGCCAACCTTGGCACCCCGGGAAACCGCTCGCGAAGCACCGTGAGGCGACGGTACTCCGGCCGGAAATCGTGGCCCCACTGTGATACGCAATGCGCTTCGTCGATGGCGAAAAGCGAAAGTTTCGCCTGGCGCAGCAGGTCCAGCGTGGACTCCAAGAGCAGCCGTTCAGGCGCGATATAGAGAAGGTCCAACTCCCCGCGCAGCACGTCATGCCGCAGGCCGCGGCTTTCCTCGAAGCCGATGGTGGAGTTGAGGGCCGCCGCCTTCACCCCAAGCTGGCGCAAGGCTGCCACCTGGTCCTGCATCAGTGCGATCAGGGGCGAGATCACCACCGCGAGCCCTGGGCGGCAAAGGGCTGGGACCTGATAGCAGAGCGACTTGCCGCCGCCGGTCGGCATCAGCACCAAGCCGTCGCCGCCGGAAATGACATGCTCGATCACCGCTTGCTGATGGCCGCGAAACGAGGGGAAACCGAAGACGCGGTGGAGCACGTCCTGGGGATCCGCATTTTGGGGCGCTGCTAGCGACTCGGCCGCCCCCGCCTCCGCCTCGAAGTTGAAGAGGCTCATGCGGTGATCTGGCGTGATCGGCAAGACGGTGGCGCACCGGTGAACGAGGGTGAAGAAAGCATCGACTGGCCCCTGGAGTCGCGGAAAAGTATACCCGAAGCGCCCTTTGCCTGTCAGGGCGCGTCTCGCGAAATCCGGTGGATGGTTTCGCCGCCGGTTTCTCAGCTGGCGCTTCGCTTGACAGCCTTCCGTCCTGCCCTGACGATCGAGCCTTGGCCAGATCGATTCGAGATTTTCGCTTCAGTGGGCGTGGCGCCCGGGAACAGGGAGGCCGGATTTCATGAGACGCATTATCGCCGCGGCGGCCATCGCCGCCTTTACCCTGACTCAAAGCGGCGCTTTGCGCGCCGAGACACCGCCCAACATTCTGGTGGTGGCCGACGCGATCGACGATATCGTGACACTGGACCCGGCGGAGGTTTTCGAGTTCTCGGGCTCGGACTACGTGAACAACGTCTACGACACCCTCTTTGTTTTCGATCCGAACGATCTGGACGCTGGCTTCCAGCCGGGCCTGGCCGAAAGCTACAGCTTGGCCGAGGATGGGAAGACCTACGCCTTCAAGATTCGTGAAGGCGTCACTTTTCATAGCGGCAACCCGGTGACGGCCGAGGATGTGGTCTTCTCCTTCGTGCGTGCCGTCAAGCTGAAAAAGACCCCGTCCTTCATCCTGACCCAATTCGGATTCACCGCCGAGAACGTCGAGGACAAGATCAAGGTCGCCGGCGCGAATGAAGTCACCATGGAGCTTGACCAGGCCTATGCTCCCAGCTTCTTCCTGAACTGCCTGACCGCGTCCGTCGCTTCGATCGTCGACAAAAAGCTGGCGCTCGAGCACGAGCAGGACGGCGACTTCGGCTATGAATGGCTGAAGACCAATTCGGCCGGATCCGGCGCCTTCAAGCTGGCGGCTTGGAAGCCCTCGGAAGCCTATATCTTGGAGCGGCCGGGGGATGAAGACGGCTATTGGCGTGGCAAAGTCGCCATGCAGCGCGTGGTGGTGCGTAATGTGCCCGAGCCGGCGAGCCAGCGCTTGTTGTTGCTCAATGGTGACGCTGACATCGCCCGCAAGCTACAGCCCGACGACATCGCGGCGATCGCGGGCAACTCGGAAGTTAGGGTGGAGACGGACCTCAAGGGGCGCATTTACTATCTGGGCCTCAACCAGAAGAATGAATTCCTCTCCAAGCCAAAAGTTTTGGAGGCCATGAAATATTTGGTCGATTACAAGGGGATGGAAGCCACTCTTCTGAAAGGGCAGTATGTCCAGCATCAGACCTTTCTGCCACTGACCTTCCTGGGGGCCCTCGACAAGAACCCCTACACGCTTGACGTGGCCCGGGCGAAGGAACTGCTGGCGGAAGCCGGTGTTCCTGACGGCTTCAAGGTCACGATGGATACCCGCACCGTCTCTCCGGTCATCGAAATGGCTCAATCCATTCAGGCCACCATGGCCCAAGCGGGGATCGAGATCGAGATCCTGCCGGGCGACGGCAAGCAAACCCTGACCAAATACCGGGCCCGCCAGCACGACATCTATATCGGCGCTTGGGGCCCTGACTATCCGGACCCTCACACCAACGCGGACACCTTCACCAGCAACGCGGACAATCGGGACGAGGCCAAGCTGACCGGCAAACTGGCCTGGCGCAATTCCTGGGACATTCCCGATTTGACGAAGCTAACGGAAGCCGCGGTGCTGGAGAACGACGCGGGCAAGCGTGTCGAGATGTACCACGAGCTTCAGGCGCAAGTTCTGGAACGTGGGCCTTTCGTACTGATGTTTCAGCAAATCCTGCAGAACGCCCTGCGCGAGAACGTGACCGGCTTGAACACGGGTGGGCCGATCACCGCGGCGTATTACTGGACGGTGACCAAGTAGGCGATCACGATGTAAGCGATCACGGGGGATGTCGATACTCGGTCCGGTGGGGCTTGGCGGCAGGCGGGTTGAATTGTTTCGGCGCCGCCTTTGCGGCGTTGCGAAACTTCTGGGCACCTTGCTGCTGACCTTTCTTGGTTTGCTGCTAGTCACCTTTCTGATCGGCCGGGTGGTGCCGGTCGATCCGGTTCTGGCGGCGGTCGGGGATAGGGCCTCGGCGGAGGTCTACGAGCAAGCCAAGCGCGAGCTTGGGCTCGACCGGCCGCTCTATGAACAATTCGCCGTGTATGTTTGGGACGTGCTGCGCGGAGACCTTGGCAAGTCCGTACTGACCGCGCGGCCGGTGGCCGAGGATATCGGCCGGTTCTTCCCAGCCACACTGGAGCTTGCAACCCTTGCCACGATCATCGGCGTGCTGCTGGGCGTTCCGGCTGGCGTGGTGGCGGCGGTCAACCGGGGGCGCTGGCCCGATCAGGTGATCCGGGTCGTCGGCTTGGTCGGGTATTCCATGCCGATCTTTTGGCTCGGGTTGATGGGCCTCTTGCTGTTCTACGGCACCTTGGGCTGGGTCGCGGGGCCGGGGCGCGTGGACATCTTCTACGAGGGCATGGTGCCAAGCATTACCGGCATGCTGTTGATCGACAGCGCGCTGGCCGGAGACTGGGCGGTGTGGCGCAGCGCCTTCTCCCACATCATTCTGCCGGCGGGGACGCTGGGCTACTTCTCCTTGGCCTACATAAGCCGGATGACCCGCTCTTTCATGCTGGAGCAGCTCGGCCAGGAGTATGTAACCACGGCCCGGGTCAAAGGCCTTTCCGAGTGGCGGGTCGTTTGGCGGCACGCGCTCGGCAATATCATGGTTCCCTTGATCACCGTGATCGCCTTGAGCTACGCGCAGCTTCTCGAAGGCTCCGTGCTCACCGAGACGGTCTTCGCCTGGCCGGGCTTGGGGCGCTATATCACCTCCTCGCTTCTGAGCGCGGACATGAACGCGGTGTTAGGCGGGACCTTGGTGGTGGGGGCCGTCTTCATTGGGCTCAATCTCTTGTCGGATTTGCTCTACCGGGTCCTGGACCCGCGCGCCCGATGACCGCCGCGAACCAAGGATGGCGGGCGCGCCTATTGAGCGATGCGCCAGCCTCGCGCGGGCAGGCGCGGCTGGGGCAATGGTACCGGGGTTGGCTGACCTTCTCGGGCAACTGGCTCGCCATGCTGGGCTTGCTGATTATCCTGGCACTCTTGGTGATCGCGCTGCTGGCTCCCTGGATCGCCGGGCAAAGCCCGATTGCCCAGGACCTGGCCGCGCGGCTCCAGCCGCCCAGCGCCGAGCACTGGTTCGGCACCGACGCCTTTGGGCGCGACATCTTCGCCCGTGTGGTTTACGGCGCGCGGATCACGCTGATGATCGTCGTGCTGGTGGCCGTGACCGCGGCACCCTTGGGACTCTTGGTCGGGACCGTGGCGGGCTACCTGGGCGGATGGGTGGACGCGGTACTTATGCGAATCACCGATATCTTCCTTGCCTTCCCGCGCCTCATTCTGGCCCTGGCCTTCGTTGCGGCCTTGGGTCCGGGGATCGAGAACGCCGTGCTGGCGATCGCGCTAACCGCCTGGCCGCCCTACGCTCGGATCGCGCGGGCGGAAACCTTGACGTTGCGCGGCAGCGACTTCATCGCCGCCATCCGCTTGCAAGGCGCCTCGCCCAGCCGGATCATCCGCGCCCACATCATGCCGCTGTGCCTGTCTTCCGTGATTGTGCGCGTGACCCTGGACATGGCGGGGATCATCCTGGTCGCGGCGGGGCTCGGCTTTCTTGGGCTCGGCGCGCAGCCGCCCCTTCCCGAGTGGGGCGCCGACGTCTCGGCCGGGCGGAAATTCCTGCTTGATCAGTGGTGGATCGCGACGATCCCGGGCCTGGCGATCTTCATCGTCAGCCTTGGCTTCAACCTGCTTGGCGACGGCCTTCGGGACACGCTGGACCCAAAGAACGGGGGCGGGGGGTGACTGCAAGCGATTTACTTGAAGTCGATGACCTGCACGTGGATTTCCATACCCGCGCCGGCATCGTCCACGCGGTGCGGGGCGTGAGCTTCGCCATGGGTCGCGAGAAACTGGGCATCGTCGGGGAGTCCGGGTCCGGTAAGTCCATGACGGGCCGGGCCATCCTCAGGCTGGTCGCGCCGCCGGGGCGGGTGCGCGCGCGGCGGCTGGCCTTCGAAGGCGAGGACCTGATCGCAGCCCGGGAGTCGCGGCTGCGCGAAATCCGGGGCAAGCGCGTCTCCATGGTCATGCAAGACCCCAAGTTCTCCCTAAATCCCGTAATGACCGTGGGGCGGCAGATCTCCGAAGCCTACTCCGTCCACGCGCGCGTGGCGGCCGGGGAGGCGCGGCGACGCGCCTTGGACATGCTGGCGGCAGTGCGCATCCGGGATCCCGAACGGGTCTACGATCTTTACCCGCACGAAGTGTCGGGCGGCATGGGGCAGCGGATCATGATCGCGATGATGCTGATCCCCGACCCGGATCTGCTGATAGCCGACGAGCCGACCTCCGCGCTCGACGTCACGGTGCAGCTTCAGGTGCTAGCCATTCTGGACGATTTGGTAGGCCGGCGGGGCATGGGGCTTATCTTCATCAGCCACGATCTCAACCTGGTGGCTTCCTTCTGCGACCGGATCCTGATCATGTACGGCGGCCGTATCGTGGAAAGCTGTGCCGCGGGCGAGCTTGCTTCTGCGCGCCATCCCTATACGCGCGGTCTCTTGGAGTGCCTGCCCCGGCTCGACGAGCCCCGCGATCCCTTGCCGACCCTCAAACGCGATCCAGCTTGGCTCGCCGGGAAGGTCTGAACCCATGCTGCGGGTGAACGAACTCAGCGTGGTCTTTGGGCAGGGCCATGACGCACTAACCGCCGTGGACCGGGTGTCCTTCATGGTGGAGGAGGGGGCTTCCTTTGGCATCGTCGGTGAGTCGGGGAGCGGCAAATCCACGGTGCTGCGCGCGGTTGCCGGCTTGATCCCCGATTGGGGCGGCGAGATATCGATCGCCGGCAAGCCAAGACCCCGCCGCCTAGACCGCGCGCTCGCGCGGCGCGTCCAGATGGTGTTTCAGGATCCTTATGCCTCGCTGCATCCACGCCATACCGTTGACCGCGTGCTCAGCGAGCCCTTGACCATCCACGGCGTTTCCGGCGTTGAGGAGCGGATCGAGCGCGTCTTGGCCGATGTGGGTCTGGGCTCCGCCTTCCGCTTTCGCTTTCCCCATCAACTCTCCGGCGGGCAGCGTCAGCGGGTGGCGATCGCGCGGGCCCTGGTGTTGGAGCCGAGCCTCCTGCTCCTTGACGAGCCAACCTCCGCTCTCGACGTCTCCGTCCAGGCGGAGGTGCTCAACCTCCTGGCCCGTCTGCGCCGGGAGCGGGGGCTTACATATGTGCTGGTGAGTCACGATCTGGCGGTGATCGCTCAGCTCTGCGACCGCCTGGCGGTGATGAACCAGGGGCGGGTGGTTGAGGAGCTCGGCGTGGCGCAACTGCGCGCCCACGAACCAGCCGAAGCCTATACGCGCCAACTGATGACGGCGAGCCTAGGCTACGATCCCGAGGCCATCGCCGCCTTCAAGGATTTTAGCGCTTGAGCCTAGGTGTTTTGGCCGTTCGTTAGCCAGGCGTCCCGCAATTGGGGCCGGTGGTGGCGCAGCCAGTGCAAGGCGATGATGATCGCCGCGTTCTCGATCTTGCCGGCGTCGAGCAGGGCAAAGGCCTCTTCCACCGGCACCACCTTGGCCAGGATGTCCTCGTGCTCGTGATCCAGGCCGTGTACGCCGCCGAGGCCTCGCGCGTCCGCCCGTCCGCAGAATAGCCAGACCGTCTCCGTGCTCGCCCCCGAGGTCGCCAGATACCGCTGGATCGGGACGAGATCGCGGACGCCGCAACCAGCCTCCTCCTCGGCTTCGCGAAGGGCCACGGCCTCGGCGCTTTCCCCCTCGTCGATCATTCCGGCCACAATCTCGATCTGCCAGGGCGTCATGCCGCTCAAGAGCGCGCCCAGACGGAACTGCTCGATCAGAACGACGCTATCCAGGCCCGGGTCGTAGGGTAGGACGCCAACCGCGTGCCCGCGCTCGAAGATTTCGCGGTGCATCTCCTCCGACCAGCCGCCCCCGTAGAGGCGGTGGCGCAGGCGATAGCCCTCCATCCGGAAATACCCTTGATAGAGAACCTGCTTGTCCAGAATATCGACGCTGTCGTCAGCGCTGGGTTTACCTTGCATGGCGGCACGCTAGCGAAACCCGGCCCCTCGGGAAAGCGGCAATCATTGAAGCGGGGAGGAGACACAATGAGGCCTAAAAGCGAGAAACTAACGTTCCCTGGAAGCGACGGGGCCGACTTAGCCGCCCGGCTGGACCTGCCCGAGGGCCCACCGGCCGCCTACGCGCTCTTCGCCCATTGTTTTACCTGCACGAAGGATATCTTCGCGGCGGCGCGGATCGCGGAAGGCTTGGCCGAGCGCGGGATCGCCGTCCTCCGCTTCGACTTCACCGGGCTTGGCCATAGTCAAGGCGAATTCGCCAACACGAACTTCTCGTCCAATGTCGAGGATCTGGTTCGCGCCGCCGATTTCCTGAGGCAAACGCGCGAGGCGCCGGCCTTGTTGATCGGCCATAGCCTGGGTGGGGCGGCGGTGCTCGCGGCGGCCGGGCGCATTCCCGAAGTCAAGGCGGTGGTGACCATCGGCGCACCGGCCGAACCCGAACATGTGCGTGCGCACTTCACGAATTACAGCACGGAGATCGAGGCGCGCGGGGAAGCAGAGGTTCTCCTTGCCGGGCGGCCCTTCCGCATCAAGAAACAATTTCTCGACGACATCGAAGGGTTCCGCTTGGTGGAGCGGATCGGCGAACTCAAGCGAGCCCTGCTGGTCATGCATGCCCCGCTCGATCAAACCGTCGGGATCGACAACGCAACCGCTATCTTCGTCGCGGCGAAGCACCCGAAGTCGTTCGTGTCCCTGGACGGCGCGGACCACCTGCTGACCCGCCGGGAGGACGCGGCCTACGCGGCCGAGGTCCTGACCGCCTGGGCTGGCCGCTTTATCGGCCTCGCGGCCCCCGGAAAGGACGATGCGACGTCTGCCTCGGAAGCCGAGGAGGGCCTCGTGGTGGTGCGAGAAAGCGGGGTGAGCAAGTTCACACAATCGATTTCCGCCGGGCGCCATGCCTTGACCGCCGATGAGCCCGCGGCCCTCGGTGGCGGCGGGAAAGGGCCCACCCCCTATGATCTTCTCTTGGCCAGTCTGGGCGCTTGCACAACCATGACGCTACGGATGTACGCCGACCGGAAGAAGTGGCCGCTCGCTCGTGCATCCGTTGCACTGCGGCACGAAAAAATTCACGCCGAGGATTGCGCGCACTGCGAAACCAAGGATGGAAAGCTTGACCGGATCACCCGCAAGATCGCCCTGGACGGAGATCTGGATGATGAGCAGCGGAGCAGATTGCTTGAAATCGCTGATAAATGCCCGGTTCACCGAACCTTGCACAGCGAGGTGATCATTGAAACGGAATCGGATGACACGGTCTGAAACGGCGCTGGCGGCCGTCGCCCTGCGGTTGTTGATGGAGGTCGACTGAAGGCGGGAAGCATGAATCTTGCCGCTTACGGCGGCCGATGGAGTTTGCTAAGATTTTCGCAACCAGCTTGAATCAGTGAACGATTTTGGCGCGCTATACACCTTTAAGATGTCGCCGTAACTGGGAAGGCTTGGGGTGAGAGTAACGCGTGGAGCCGGCGAGGCGATCGGGGTGGCTGCAATGCACAGCTGCCCGCCGCCGAGGCTTCCGGGCGTTTCCGGGCGAGGCGCAAGCCCGTTCGAGGGGTTTCACGGGATCACGTGCCGGGTCTAAAGCGGCGTTCCAGGATTGGAATCGCGGCGAGGAGCCATCAATGGGAGAGAAGAATGGCTAGGAAAGTACTGCGGGACGAGACGGGTAAACGGATCCACCCCTATGTCCCCGAGCTGTGCGAGCAGTTGCGCAAGGGCGATTGCGGCCGGCGCGAGTTCCTGCGCACGGCGACCCTACTGGGTGTCACGGCGCCTGTGGCCTATGCAATGGCCGGCAATATCCTGGGCGAGGACTCGCAAGCGGTGCCTCGGGCCAAGGCGGAAACGCCGAAGCCGGGCGGAACCCTGCGCTCGTCGATGCGGGTGCAGCGCATGGACGATCCGGCGACCTACGACTGGGAGGAAATGTCCAATCAGACAAGGCACATTCTCGAGTATCTGACGCGCACGGGCTCGGACAACGTCACACGCCCCTACCTTCTGGAGAGCTGGGAAGCCTCCGACGATCTGACGACCTGGACCTTGAAGACGCGCGAAGGGATCAAGTGGTCGAACGGCGACGATTTAGGTGCCGACGACGTAGTGGCGAACTTCGAGCGCTGGATCGATCCGCAGACCGGCTCATCCAATGTTGGGCTGTTTGGCGGCCTGGCCGAAACAGTGGGCGACGGGAAATCGCTGCGCGAAGGTGCCGTGGAGAAGGTCGACGAGCATACGGTGATTCTTAATCTCAGTTCGCCGGAATTGGCGATTCCTGAGAACCTCTACAATTACCCGACGGCAATCGTTCACCGGCGTTTCGATGAGGAAGGCGGAGACCTGTCGAAGAACCCAGTTGGCACAGGGCCTTATTCTCTTGCGGAATTCCAGGTCGGTGAGCGCTGCAAGCTCGTGCGCCGCGACGGCTATTGGGGCGATGCGCCCTACCTTGATGAAATTCTCTATATCGACCACGGCGACGATCCAATCGCGAGCATTTCGGCCTTGGCGTCGGGTCAGGTCGATCACGTCCACGAAGTCGATATCCAGTCGATTGATCTGGTCGAGAACATTCCCAATGCCATGCTGCACGAGGCCGTGACCGCACAAACCGGCGTAGCGCGCATGCGGGTGACCGAAAAGCCTTTCGACGATCTTCGAGTTCGACAGGCGATCGTCGCTTGCATGGATCACGCGCAGCTTCTCGATATTGCTTACCGCGGGCGCGGTTCGGTTGGCGAGAACCACCATGTCTCACCAATCCACCCGGAGTACTTCAGGCTTCCGGCGGTCAAGCCGGACATTGAGAGAGCGAGGTCTCTCTTGGCGGAGGCGGGATACAAGGATGGGCTGAGGGTGAAGATTGACCTTGGAGCGGCGGATTCTTGGCATCTTGCAGTGATGCAGGGCTTCAAGGAGCAGCTCGCGCCGGCCGGCATCACTCTCGATCTCAACTTAATGCCGGGCGCCACCTATTGGGAAGTATGGGACAAGACGCCTTTTGGCTTCACCTCGTGGACTCATCGTCCGCTAGGGGTGATGGTCCTGAACCTTGCCTACAAGACGGGGGTCCCGTGGAACGAAAGCTCCTACGCCAACCCCGATTTCGATGCGGCCTTGGCTGATGCCAGCGGAACCCTGGATGTGACCGAGCGACGGGCGAAGATGGAGAAAGTGCAAGCCATCCTTCAAGAGGATGCGGTGATCGCTCAGCCTTTGTGGAGGGCGGTTTTCTCGGCGACCACGGACAAGGTGAAGGGCTACGCGATTCACCCGACCAATTATCACCAGTTCCAAACGGTTTGGCTCGACAGCTAAGTGTCGGGACCGGGAAGCCGCTGTCGTTTCAGGGGCTCCCCGCCGCCCGGGCAGGGGTGCCCAGGGCAATCGCCGGATAATCGGGGGACGAGCCGGACATGCTGATTTTCATTATGCGTCGGGCCGCGACCATGGTGCTCACCATGATCGTTGTCTCCTTGTTGCTGTTCTTGGCCCTGGAGATCAACAAGGATGCTGTTGCGATCAAGGTCCTCGGCCCCTATTCGACCGACGAGCAGCGCGCAATTTGGCTTGAGAACAACGGCTACAACGACCCCTTGCCGGTACGCTATGGGCGCTGGCTCGGGAATTTCGTCGTCGGCGACTTCGGAGAGTCCACGCGGTTCAAGACCGAGGTCAGCGAGATTCTGTGGCCGCGCTTGGCCAACACCGGGATTTTAGCGGCCGCGACCTTCGCCGTGGTGATACCGCTCTCGCTCTTGCTAGGGGTTCTGGCGGGAATGCGGGAGGGCTCGCGGCTGGACCGAAGCATCTCGGTGGCCTCGATCGTCACGACCTCGATACCGGAGTTTGCGAGCGCGCCGCTCTTGGCCGCGATCTTCGTCTTCTATCTCGGCTGGCTGCCGGGGACGAGCGGCATGTCGGACGGGTTTAGCGTCGTCCAGCTCATTCTACCGGTCATGGTGCTGGTGCTTTACGATTTCGGCTATGTGGCGCGCATGACCCGCGCCTCCATGGCTGACGTCATGACCACTGACTATATCCGCACGGCGATCCTCAAAGGCTTGCCTTACCGTACGGTGATCACCCGCCACGCCTTGCGCAACGCCCTGATCGCGCCTTTCACCGTGATCATGCTGCAGGTCAACTGGCTGCTCTCCGGTGTCATCGTGGTGGAGTATTTCTTCGCATACAAAGGTTTCGGGGCACTGCTGCTGGAAGCCTCGCTGAATAACGACATCTACATGATCGAAGCCTGTGCCATGGTTGCCGTCTTCGTTGCCGTGGCGACGCAGACCCTGGCGGATATCGGCTACACCTACCTCAACCCGCGCATCCGGTTTAGTTGAGGGGGCGGGAAGCATGAGCGAGCAAGCCGCAGGCAGCGTTCAGCCCCGTCGGTCCGCCATCGGGCGCATCTTTCGCGGCATCTCGGCATTGCGAGAAAGCCCGGTTGGCATGGTCGGGGCCGCCATCGTGGTGTTTTGGGTTCTGGTGGCGCTCTCCGCCAGTTTCCTGCTGCAGCTCGGGCTGATCTTTCCCCCCAACGCGACCTTGGCGCCCTTGATGGGGCCGGGCTCCGAATACATCGTCAGCGCTGGCCGGAACGTGATGAACATGCCCGTGGAGCAGGTTTGCAGCCCGATCACCTCGGGCACCGATGCCGGCAACTTCGATTGCGGGACCTTCTGGCTGGGCACCGACCACATCGGCCGGGACATCTTGAGCCGGATTATCTTCGGATCGCAGACGGTTTTGACCTACGCGCCCCTGGCGACGCTCTGCGCCTACGCGGTTGGCATTCCCATGGGGCTGGCCGCCGGCTACAAGCGAGGCTGGGTGGACGACGTCCTGTCGTTCTGGGCGAACGTTATCCTCTCGTTTCCTGTCCTGGTGCTCTACATCCTGATCATCTCCCTGGTCGGATCCTCGGAGATCAATATCCTGATTGCGATTGTCTTCGCCTCCTCACCGGGGATCATGCGTATCGTGCGCGGCCTCACCCTGGACCTGCGCAATCGCGAGTACGTTTTCGCCGCCGAGACACGGGGCGAGCCGACCTTGCGCGTGCTCTTCGTCGAGATCCTGCCGAACGCGCGAGGGCCCTTGATCGTCGACTCCATGCTCCGCCTTGGCTACGTGATCATCACCATCGGTGTGCTGGGCTTCCTGGGGCTGGGGCTGCCACCGCCAGATCCCGATTGGGGCGGCATGATCAACGAGACCCGGCAATTGATGATGACCTTCCCGCACATGGCGGTTTTCCCCTGCATCGCGATTTCCTCGCTTGTCCTGGGATTCAACCTGCTGGCGGACGGTCTGCGCGAAGTGTCGCTGAAGGATTAGGAGGAGGAGCGGCATGGCCAAGCCCACGGAGGCTTATGATGGCCCAATCCTGGAATGCGAGGGGCTTTGCATCTCCTACTTCACGCGCGCCGGGGAGATACCGGCGGTTATCGATTTCAACCTGACTCTGCCCCAGGGGGAAAGCGTTGGGCTGGTTGGCGAATCCGGCTGCGGCAAGTCCACGGTCGCCATGGCGATCATGCAGTACTTGGGCTCCAACGGCGGAATCGTCGGCGGCACAATCCGTTACAAGGGGCAGGACCTCTCCAAGCTCGGCCCGGAGGAGTTGCGCCGGCTGCGCGGCAACGAGATCGCCATGGTTTATCAAGAGCCCATGGCCTCCCTGAACCCCTCCATTCCGGTCGGCAGGCAACTGATCGAAGTGCCGCTCCATCACGAGCAGGGCGTCGACGAGAAAGAGGCCTATCGGCGGGCCGTGCAAATGCTTACCGACGTTAAGCTGCCGGACCCGGAGCGTGTGATGCAGTCGTTTCCGCATCAAATCTCCGGCGGGCAGCAGCAGCGCGTGGTCATTGCCATGGCCTTGCTATCCAAGCCCTCCTTGTTGCTGTTGGACGAACCGACCACCGCCCTCGACGTGACGGTGGAGGCTGGGATCGTGGAGTTGATCGGCGAGATCGCTGGCTGCTTCAATACCTCCATGATCTATATCTCCCATAACTTGGGCCTGATCCTGGAGACCTGCGACCGGATCAACGTGATGTATTCCGGCCAGGTGGTCGAGGAGGGCAGGGTGGGCGAGGTCTTCGACCGGATGCGCCACCCCTACACCCAAGGCCTCTTTGGATGCATTCCGCTTCCAGGCGCCGACAAGACAGCGCACCCGCTGGTGCCCATCCGTGGTCAATTGCCCCTGCCGCACGAACGTCCGCCGGGCTGCCTCTTCGGCCCGCGCTGTGACTTCTTCCAGGGCGGCCGCTGCGATGGGCGGCCGGTCCACATGACGCCCTTGGACGACGATCCGGACCATCGGGTGCGCTGCCTGCGCTGGAGCGAGATCGACTGGGAAGCGCACAAGCCTAAGGGCGTGTCGGCGGAGCCATTGGCACCCGGCGAAGAGGTTCTCAACGTCAGCAACATGCGGAAGTACTACGAGATTACCGACAACTCGATCTTGGCGATGATCCAGGGAAAGCGTGTGCGCTATGTGAAGGCCAACGAGCAAATTTCCTTCAGCGCGCGGGAGTCGGAGATCGTCGCAATCGTAGGGGAGTCGGGCTGTGGCAAGTCCACCTTCGCGAAGGTGATGATGGGCCTGGAGACGGCCACCGAAGGGGCTGTCGTCTTTCAGGGCACGGACGTCGCCAAAAAGTCTGTCCAGAGGCGCTCCGCAAAAGAGATCGGGGCCATGCAGATGGTCTTCCAGAATCCCTTCGACACACTCAACCCAAGTCATACGGTTGGCTCGCAGCTTGCCCGGGTCATCCGCAAGTTCGGCGTCGAAACCGATCCGGAGAAGGTGCGCAACCGGGTCATGGAGCTGCTTGATCTGGTGAAGCTTCCGCGAGATTTCGCCCAGCGGCGCCCACGGCAGCTCTCCGGAGGGCAGAAGCAGCGGATTGGGATCGCGCGCGCCTTCGCGGGGAACCCCTCCATGGTGGTGGCCGACGAGCCCGTGTCGGCCTTGGACGTCTCCGTCGCAGCGGCCGTGACAGGGCTCTTGATGGACATCCAGCGTAGCTACCGCACGACCTTGCTGTTCATCAGCCATGACTTGAGCTTGGTGCGCTACCTGGCGGACCGGGTGGTGGTGATGTACCTAGGGCACATCGTGGAGCAGGGGACCACGGACGAGGTTTTTGCGCCACCCTATCACCCTTACACCGAAGCACTGCTTTCGGCGGTACCTATCGCCGACACCTCGATCGAGAAGAAGCGGATCATCCTGGAAGGCCCGCTTCCCTCGGTCATTGATCCGCCGAAGGGATGTCCCTTCAACACGCGCTGCCCGCGCAAACTCGGCACGATTTGCGAGACCGAGGCGCCGCCGGTGATCGAAGCCGAGCGGGGTCACAAGATCGCCTGCCACATCCCCTTGAGCGAACTTCAAGCGGTCGAGCCGGTGATCGTTCAGGTGGAAAAGAACAGCAAGCCGGCTGCCGAGTAGGCGTCGGGGAACCGTGCCGCATGGAGGCGGATAGGGCTGCCGTGTAACCCCCCGCGAACTCCCCTGCGGTGCGCGCTTGGCAGATTTGCGCGAACGGCATTGGTCATTGCGTGGGTTCAGGCATAAGTAGCGCAGAGACATCGTTTGATCGGGAGTGAGTGCCATGTCCGCGCAGGTTCTTGTTGGAACGTCTTTCCTCGTTGCCTCTCTGTTGCTCGCGGCGGTCACCGTTCTGGTTTAGCGGCCAGAGTCTGGGGCTGTACGACGGGCCGTCACCCAGCGCCCAAGTGCGCGGGCGGGTGACTAAAATTGCTGAGTAAGACCGACGATGCCGCGCGGCTACTTCTCTCTGGTCACGGGGGTCAGCCGAATAGCATTTCGACTACCACATATCCCGGCTTGTGCCTGTTTGGGGGCACGGTTCACTATTTCCATGAAGAAGAATGAGCCGTCACGCAATCCAAGGCGGCCAAGGGATAGGGAGTTTCGGCGAAATGTGGATGGACCGGCCCTGTGGCGTCGTGAGCGCTCCGGCTTGCGATGCCCTGGATGAATTGTCGATGGATTTTTGGGGCTTGATGAGGGAGTCCTGCCAGCGCTGCCAACTTGGCTTTGGCCCCTGCATGGCCGAAACGTTGATCGAATTGGCAGATCAGGCGAGGGACTACGCCGAACTCGGCGCAGGCCACGGTGGAGTGAGGTACTCTGCCTAAGTTTCGCGCCGCGGCTGCCCGTGGGCGCTAGCCGCTTTCATACCCCCGCTTGACGCCCCAAACGGCGAGCTGCACCCGGTTTTTCAGATGGAGCTTGCGCAAGATCATGGTCACGTGGACCTTGATCGTGGTTTCGCTCACTCCCAGCTTGCGCGCGATCTCTTTGTTCGAATCCCCGGTGACAAGAAGTTCGACAACGTCATTTTCGCGGTTGGTGAGAAGAGATCTATCTCTTGTATTCGGCATCTTTCCGTGCCGTCCTTTAAAGACATTGGGCTTATGGCCGATACTTCACGCCAGCGTCAAGTTTCAGCCGGCAATTAATTGTCAGCTTTGACCAAATCCAAACTGTCCGAAAGTACTATTCTGACTTATGCAATCCGTATGGACGGAAGGGTGGCAATGCGGTAGTCCAAGCGGATAGCGCGATTTTATCTTTCTTGTGCCGAACGGGACGGGGATCGGCGCGGGCCCTGGTTCAGGAGCTATGGCGCACGCGCTCTTGAGCAGCCCGTTCGATCGTGGCGATTAGGTCCTCGAACCTGCAGGTCTTCGAGAGAATGTCGAAGGCATGATCGCGCCCCTGCTTTAAGGCTTTCTCGAAGTATCCGCTCATGTAGATGACCGCGATCCTTTGCTCGGCGAGATAAGCACCGACGGTTATTCCGTCGAGCGCTCCCTCCAGGGCAATGTCCACGATAGCTACAAGGGGATTCGACGCTTCGGCCAGTTCCAGCGCCTCGGTGGCTTCCGTGGTGACGCCAACCACGTCATAGCCGTGATCCTCAAGGTTAAGCCTCAGGCTTTCCGCCAAAAGCTTGTCGTCCTCGACAATCAGGATCCCGTGGTTCATGTCATCATGTTCCGGCACCGGCAACCGGTAGCTTCGCAGGTGCTGAACCAGCGTTCAACGGCCAAAAATGCGACCGTAAGAATCCTTGTGTTATGGCCTACAGGCAAATCGCCTTCCAGAAAAAAAGCGGCCGAACGAGGCTGATCCCCTCTCGCTAGAGCTCTTCGGCCTGTAGAGCTCGTTGGGCACCGCCCGTCGGACAGCCGGGCTTCCGCGCAAAGCGGTCACGATCAGCTTCCACGATATTGATGAGGCGCGGATTCGCATAGACCGAGGCGACTGGGTTGGAACGGCCGGGGCAGGGCGGCTCGGCCGCGCCTAGCGGTTCAAAAGCGAAGCCGAAACTCCGCACGGGGCAAGCGTGGCAGCCTGGGTTCGTGAGCCCGAGAAACGCGCGGGCGCTGCGCCGGCACCCTTTGCAAACGTGCGTGCTGCTCCTGGTTCCACTCGTGTGATGCTTCAAACACGTCATGGCTTGTATGCCTCCTTCCGCGATGAAGCAGGCCCAATGGGCTGGCTATCGGCCTGACCTGCGAGCTCATCAAGACACCCAGGTGCGGGGCCGTGCCGGGTCGTTCCGAAATGCAACTTCGGCGCCGAGCGGGGTCTCGGATTCGCGGAATGAGACGCAGTCCGCGGGAAACGTCCTTTCCCGACTCGGGCGCGATGTGTGGTGGAAATTACCTATTTCCTTTTGTTTCAGATAGTTGAGAGAATTTTGCGGACCATGGGACGGACTGGCACGCAGCTTGCTGCTCAAAAAGCAGCCTTCCTTGTTTTCCCTGAGCCTTGAACTTGGGCCCCGGATTTTCCCGGGGCCCCTTTTCTTTTGAAAAGGCGCTATTGGGCGGCTTCGGCCCCCACCTTGGCGGGGGCCGTGCCGTCTTGATTGCTTAAAATGGGCCCCCGAACACCATTGCGATCCACGCAGCGATCCCCAAAAAGCCAAGTGTCGCAGTCGAAATCATGAGAGAGCAGTCGCGCAAGGATAGGACCTGTTCGTCCTGGTGACTGTTTTGACGGATGATTCTAACAGCGCTTCCGACCTTGCCCTGAAACGACATTCCTTACCTCCCCACGGCGTACCGTCTCTCTCATGCGAGACATTAAGTAACCTGAAATAAAGATCCCGTGTTGTGGCATACAGGGAACAAACTTGTTAACGATCGTTAAAAAATTTTTCGCGCTGCGGACTTAATCCAAATCAGTTTCGCTCCTTGCGCCTTCAACCAGCATGGTTATTGGAAATGGTGCAAGGGATGAGTTCGATGACTTCCGGTAATATTCTTTACCTTTGTCTTGTTTTGGTCGCGTTTGGGGCATTCAGCGCGGCTCTTGCCCATGCCTCTCATCTGACGTCCAAGCATTAGCCTGCCGCAGACGCGATCGAAACTCGGTGCGTCTGGCCGCGAGTGGGCAGGCGCGGGCGGGTGTGCGCCTAGATTTCGCTTTGGATATCCAAGATAATCTGTGTTAAATACACACGAGAATGTTTGAATTCTTGGGCGGCTTAAGCGCCTGTCCAAGTGGTTTAGACACAAGCGCCGAACGCGAATTTCCTACTAAAAAGAACAACCATGACAAGGCGCGAGGAGGGGGGATTTGACTTGGGTCCTCGTGGCGGATAACGAGCCTCTGTTCCGTGAAGGATTGCGGAACCTGTTGTCCCGTATCGACCCGGGCGCGGAAGTCCTTGAGGCTGGCGATCAGGATGAGGCAGCCGGGCTTTTAGCGTCGCGGGATCGTCCCGAAATGATGGTTTGTTCATTGGTCCTGCCTGGCCCGGAATCCCAGGGCGGGCTGAAGAGTTACCTGACCAAGGACGCGGACCTGCGAGTTATTGGTGTCATGAATGATTGCGAGAGCCTTGATCCCCTCGATGTTTTACGCGTTGGGGCCAGCGGAGTGGTTTCCCGCACAACGGAACGGCGCATTCTTCAATTGGCCCTCTACCTTGTGAAGGCGGGTGGGATCTATGTGCCCTCGCGTAGTCTCAAGGCCCTTGTCGTCGAGCCCGAACATGGGCAGCCGGCTGCGTCAGATAAAACCGAGCCGCGCTTGGTCAGCGATCCGCGGGTCGACATGACCCCTCGACAGCGCCAGGTGCTGCGCTGTCTTGTGAAGGGTATGTCCAATAAGCTCATCGCCCGCGAGCTTGGCCTCGAACTCGCTACGGTCAAGACTCACGTCCACGGAGTGATCCACAAGCTTGGGGTCGGCAACCGCACCCAAGCCGCCCTGAAGGCCCATTCCCTTGGATTGGAAGGCTCGCGCTCGCCTTAATCGATGGCGCGGCTGGTACAGCCGATCCGGCTTCCGTTCACATAGGAGGTGTAGATGATCTGGCACGCCATCAGGCGGCGGTTGCGCTGATCGATAAACCAGAGTGTCCGTCCAGCAGAGGTGATCTTGCTGAAGTTCGCTGTCTGTAGATCGCTGCCCGTGCTTTCCTTGACGGTCTTGGTGGCCTTCTTACTGCCGGGTCCACGCAAAATCTTAACGCCGCCGGTGCCCGCGTTGCCGATGGTCACCAGCTTTCCGCCCGCCGTCTTCTCCTCCTCCGCTTGCGCCGGCACCGCCAGGGAAATGATCGCGGCTGTAGCAATGGCAAGGGCAGCTCGCGTTGCGAGCCGGGATTTTTGGTTTCGGCGCATTTCAAGTCGCTCCCAAAGGTTCTCCGCCTTCTATCTGAAGACTAGGCGAAATTCCGTCACGCCGCCCAGGGCCGTGCGGCGTATTGGGAGAACTCTTGCGCCGAAAACTAATTCAATCTTTCTATTTATAATTGTTCGTTAGATCGTGGTAGGGCCTACGCGGCGTTGGCGCGGGGGATTTGGCGCCCGGCGGCCGCCAACTCTGGTTCGACCTCCGAAAGAATGAAGATCTTTTCGCCATCGGGGTCGCGCCGCTTGAGCACCCCCTTGGCGATTCCGTTTTTCAGAAGGGCCGCAACGATGCGGTCCACTTCCGCGCGGTTGTCCTCGGTAAGGGTAATGATGGCGGAAATGTCAGCCTTCATGTCGTTTTTCTCCAATGATCGGTAACGCGCGGACAGCTTTGCCTTCGAAGGATTATCGAAAACTTAAAACGCCCGGTGGAATTGGTAGTAGGCGGAAAGGGGTAGTGGGCGACGAAAGCCGTTGACGGCCGCCCTTGGCTGTGGGACGAGGGAGCTGGCGGTTCCCGCGAAGCCGGACGGACAGCGGGATCAAGAGGGAACACGGTGAGGCCGACCCAACAGGGACCGAATCCGTGGCTGCCCCCGCAACTGTGAGCGGTTAGGGCCGCGTCGATCCATGCCACTGGGCAACCGGGAAGGCGGACACGAGCCCGACGAGCCGCGAGCCAGGAGACCTGCCGCCACCGGCCGCGAAACGGCCGGGCTGTTTTGATCTAGCGAACACGGAGGGTGTCATGCTCAGGACCGTCGGCCTTGGCCTTGACCACGTTAGCCCTTGCCGCACGCCGGGAACGGCCCGCTCCGCTATCGCCCCGCTCCACAATGGCTATGTTCCCGCGCGCAAGGTGAAAGGACGACGACGTGACCTCTAAGATCCCCGCCACGGTGGTAACCGGCTTTCTGGGCGCCGGCAAGACGACGGTTATTCGCAACCTGCTGAGCAACGCTGAAGGCAGACGGATCGCGCTGATCATCAACGAGTTCGGCGATGTCGGGATCGATCGGGAGGTCCTGCAAGGCTGCGGGGATGTAACTTGCGCCGAGGACGATATCGTGGAGCTCGCCAACGGCTGCATCTGCTGCACCGTGGCTGATGAGTTCATCCCCACCATGACCAAGCTTCTCGAGCGCGAGGATCCGCCCGATCATATCGTCATCGAGACTTCGGGCTTGGCATTGCCTCAACCGCTCGTGCGGGCCTTTACCTGGCCGGAGATCCGTGCGCAGGTGACCGTCGACGGCGTCGTGACCGTCGTGGACAGCGCCGCGGTGGCGGACGGCCGCTTTGCCGATGATGAAGTCGCCGTGCAGGCACAGCGCGAAGCGGATCCGGAACTCGATCACGAGAGCCCGCTGGAGGAACTCTTCGAGGACCAGTTGGCCTGCGCGGACATGATTCTGTTGAACAAGGCGGATCTTGTAGCCGAGGAGGGACTCGAGCGGATCCAGCGGGACTTGGCGGCTGAGGTGCGGCAGGGCGTGCGCTTCGTGCGCTCGCGGGAAGGCTCGGTCGATCTGGGTGTGCTGCTGGGCTTGGGCGCGGGGGCGGAGGCCGATCTCGACTCCCGCAAGTCCCACCATGAACTGCAAGGCGAGGCCGACCACGATCACGATGACTTCACCAGCTTCGTGGTCGACCTGGCGCCGGTGACGGATCACTCGGCGTTATTGGACCGGGTGCGCCAGGCGATTTTGGCATTCGATATTCTGCGGGTGAAAGGTTTCGTGGCCGTCGAGGGCAAGGCGATGCGGTTGGTGGTGCAGGCCGCCGGGCCCCGTCTCGAAAGCTATTTCGACCGGCCTTGGGCGCTTGAGGAAGCGCCGGGCGGCGCCCTGGTTGTGATCGGTCAGACCGGCCTGGACGAGGCGGCGGTCCGACGGGCCTTGGGCGCGGCACCGGCGGGCTAGATCGTATGCATCTTCTCGCCATACCGAGCGGCACCCTGGACGACGACACGAAAGCCGTCGATCTCGCCCAGGAGCCTGCGGACATCGTGGTGCTCTCCGCTGCAGACTCGGAACTCGCGGCTTTGGCGCACGCGCGCGATGGACAAGCGCCGGGCGCGCCCAGCCTGCGGCTGGCGAACTTTCTCAATCTGTCCCACAGCCTCTCTGTTGATCTCTATCTGGAGCAGACCGCGCGCCACGCGAAGCTCATCGTGCTGCGTCTGCTAGGCGGCGCGAGCTATTGGCCCTACGGGTTGGATTGCCTGGTCGAGTTGGCCGAACGGACCGGCATTCCCTTGGCAGTTCTGCCGGGCGACGGCCAGCCGGATAGCGAGCTTTTGGCGCGCTCCACTCTCGGCGAAGGGCATTGCTTGGCCCTGTGGAACTACTTGATCGAGGGCGGTCCGGGCAACGCCACGCGCTTCTTGGACTACGCCGCCCATCTTCTGGGGGCGGGGGAGGCGCCGCCGGCCGCGACACCGCTTCTGAAGGCGGGGCTCTATTGGCCGGATCGCGAGGAGGCGGGGCTGCCGGATCTTCGGTGTGCGTGGCGAGAGGGGGCGCCGGTCGCGGCCATCACCTTCTATCGCGCGCTCATCCAAGGCGGAAATCTGGCGCCTGTGGATGCTCTGATCGCGGCTCTGCGGACCGAGGGGTTGAACCCGCTGCCGGTCTTCGTATCGAGCTTGAAGGACCCGGTTTCGGCGGCGACGCTGCAGCGGGTCTTTGCGGAGGAAAGGCCGGACATCGTTCTCAACGCGACCGGCTTCGCGGTGGCCGGGTTCGGGCCCAGGGAAGGCGACACCTCGGAACCCGCCAACCCCTTCGCGGAGTTCGAATGCCCCGTGCTCCAGGTTGTGTTCTCCGGCTCCTCGCGCAAACGCTGGGAGGACACACAGCAAGGCTTGTCGGCGCGCGACCTCGCCATGAACGTCGTCTTGCCGGAACTCGACGGCCGCGTCCTAACCAGAGCGCTTTCATTCAAATCCGGTACGGCGCTGCATGCGCTCACCCAGTGCCGCGTGCCTCACTACGAGCCGGAGCCGGGCCGGATTTCCTTCACCGCCCGTCTGGCGCGGGCCTGGACTCGTTTGGCGCGCACGGTGCCCGCCGAGCGCCGGGTGGCGGTGGTTCTGGCGAATTATCCGAACCGGGACGGCAGGGTCGGCAACGGCGTGGGCTTCGACACCCCGGCGAGCACGGTCAAGCTGCTCGAAGCGCTCGGGCAGGCCGGTTACGACTGCGCGGGCTTTCCCGGCGACGGGGATACGCTCATCCGCGACCTCTTGAAGGGGCCGACGAACCGGCTCAAGGCGCACCGAAGGTCGCAAGTGACGCTTTCCCTGGCGGACTACCGGAAGCACTACAATGATCTGCCCGGCGAGTTGCGGGCCGGCCTGGAAGCGCGCTGGGGCAGGCCCGAGGAGGACCCCTTCGTCCGGGACGGTGCCTTCCAGCTTGCCATCCTGCGCTACGGCTCCGTGGTTGTCGGTATCCAGCCGGCCCGCGGCTACAACATCGATCCGAAGGATAGCTATCACGATCCCGCGCTCATTCCGCCCCATGGTTATCTCGCCTTTTACATTTGGATGCGCGAGGTCTTCGGGGCGCAGGCGATCGTACACAATGGAAAGCACGGGAACTTGGAATGGTTGCCGGGCAAGGCAGTTGCCCTGTCGGAGACTTGTTGGCCGGAAGCGGCCCTAGGGGCCGTGCCGCACATCTATCCCTTCATCGTCAACGATCCCGGCGAGGGTACCCAGGCCAAGCGGCGCGCGGCCGCTGTGATCGTCGACCACTTGACCCCGCCGCTGACGCGCGCCGGCGCTTATGGCCCTCTAAAGGATCTGGAGGCCTTGATCGACGAGTATTTCCAGGCTTCCGGCGTGGATCCGCGCCGGTTGGACCTGCTCAAGCGCCGCATTTTGGAATTGACCCAATCCTCCGGTCTCGACGTGGATTGCGGCATCGAACCGGACGAGGCTGAGGAATCCGCGCTCTCGAAGATCGACACCTACGTTTGCGAGACGAAGGAGGCGCAGATCCGCAACGGCCTTCATGTGCTGGGCGAAGCGCCGGCCGGCGACTTGGAGACCGACCTGCTGGTGGCCCTGACCCGCGCGCCGCGCAACCGTGGGGAGGGGCCTGATGCCTCATTGATCCGCGCGCTTGCCGAAGATCTCGGGCTAACTGGCTTCGATCCCCTCGACTGCGAAATGGGGGCACCTTGGCAGGGCGCGCAGCCGGCCGCCCTAGCCTCCATCGACGCGGCACTATGGCGCAGCCAGGGAGATACGGTGGAGCGGCTGGAATTGCTTGCCCAGGCCCTCGTCGCCGGAGACGTTGACCCGGGCGATTGGCAGAAGACCGGGCAGGTACTTCGTGAGATCTTCGAAACGATCAGACCGAGCGTTCGCGCCTGCGGGCCCAGCGAGATCGGCAGCCTGCTCACCGCCCTCGACGGCCGTTTCGTGGAGCCGGGTCCCTCAGGTGCGCCGACCCGCGGCCGGCTGGACGTGCTGCCCACGGGCCGGAACTTTTACTCGGTGGACAATCGCGCCCTGCCCACACCGGCCGCCTGGGCTCTGGGGGAGAGGTCCGCGCGCCTCTTGATCGAACGGCATGTGCAGGAAAATGGGAATTGGCCCGTCGCCTTCGGGCTTTCCGCTTGGGGGACGGCCAACATGCGCACCGGCGGGGACGATATCGCGCAAGCGCTCGCGCTCATCGGCGCGCGCCCAGTCTGGGATCCGATGAGTTGGCGCGTCACCGGCATCGAGGTCATCCCACAAGCCGAATTGGGACGCCCGAGGGTAGATGTGACCCTGCGCGTATCGGGCTTCTTCCGGGACGCCTTTCCGGGCCAGATCGAGCTTTTCGATCAGGCGGTCCGAGCGGTGGGCGCTCTTGACGAACCGGAGGCAGCCAACCCCATCGCCGCGCGCATGCACCAGGAAGCCGAAGAGCTTCAGGCAAGAGGCATTCCCCAAGACCAAGCCTTACGCTTGTCTGGATTCCGGGTTTTTGGCTCCAAGCCGGGGGCCTATGGCGCGGGGCTGCAGGCCCTCATCGACGAGGGGATCTGGGCCGAGCGCGCCGACCTCGCCGAGGCTTATGTCGCCTGGGGCGGCTTCGCCTATGGCGCCGGGGCGGAAGGGGAGGAGCGGCAGGAGCTCTTCGTCCGCCGCCTTGGGCGCATCGAGGCGGTGGTGCACAATCAAGATAACCGGGAGCACGATCTACTCGACTCCGACGACTACTACCAGTTCGAAGGCGGCATGACGGCGGCGGTCGAGCAGCACTCCGGTGTGAGGCCCCAGGTCTACCACAACGACCATTCGCGGCCCGAGCGCCCGGTCGTCCGAACCTTGGAAGAGGAGATCGGCCGGGTGGTGCGCTCGCGGGTAGTCAATCCGAAATGGATCGCGGGCGTGATGCGCCACGGCTACAAGGGCGCATTCGAGATCGCCGCCACGGTGGACTATATGTTCGCGTTCTCCGCCACCACCGGCGCCGTGAAGCCGCACCACTTCCAACTGGCCTTCGATGCCTTCCTGGGCGACCGGGCGGTGCGGGACTTCCTGGAGGATGCGAACCCCAACGCACTAGAGGAAATCGTGGAGCGCTTTCGCGAAGCCGTCGACAGAGGCCTATGGGCGCCGCGCTCCAATTCGACCCATCATGAGCTGGCGGAGTTGGCGGTGGCCGCATCCGCCGCCGAAAGGGAGGCTACGGCATGACAGACGCGAAACCCGAAATGACCGAGGAAGACGTCAACGCCCGCCACGCCGAGAAGATGCGGCGAAAGAAGGAGGCGCGGGACAAGATCCTGGCCACCAAGACCATCGAGAAAGGCCTCTTGATCGTCCACACTGGGAAAGGCAAGGGCAAGTCCACAGCGGCCTTCGGCATGGTCTTCCGGGCACTCGGCCATGGTTTTCCCGTCGGTGTAGTGCAGTTCGTGAAGGGCGGCTGGGAGACCGGTGAGCGCGACGTCCTGGAGAAGTTCCCCGACCTGGTGACCATCAAGGCCATGGGCGAGGGCTTCACCTGGGAGACCCAGGACCGGGAGCGCGACGTCGCCAGCGCGCGGGCGGCCTGGGAGGAGGCCAAGCGCATGATCGCCGACCCGTCCTTGCGCATGGTGCTGCTGGATGAACTCAATATCGTGCTGCGCTACGGCTACCTGCCGGTCGAGGAGGTGGTGGAGGTGCTTTCCAACAAACCGTCCGACACACACGTTATCGTCACCGGCCGTAACGCCAAGGACGAGCTGATTGAAATCGCCGACCTGGTAACGGAAATGACCCTGGTCAAGCACCCTTTCCGCTCCGGCGTGAAGGCGCAAGCAGGGATCGAGTTCTAGACGGCGGGCAGGTTGCTAAGCGACACCCGGCCGAAGTTTCCGCGCGCCTAGCAGCCGCGCCCCGCTTTACCTTCGAGACGCGGCCGTGCAAGGGCGACCCGGCGGGAATCATCAGATGATGTTGCCGGCAACCTCTTCGATGATCCGGCCGCGCAGACTGCCATCGAGTTCGAATTTGTGCATCACGCCGTCGATAAGCAGCACATCAACGCAGCGCAAGCGCATCGGCTTGTCTCCGTGGACGCCGACACAGACATGGTCGGCAAGGTCGGTGGCGTAGAATCCCTCGAGGATTTGGTCCGAGCCGAAAATCTTCAGGATCGTCCCGTTCCGGCCGTCGTAGTAGACCAGCGCCGTGGCCCCGGTGTTCAGGTTCTCGAAGGTGACCGTCTTGTCGGCCAACCGGTCGTTGATTTCCTCGGCCGTAAGCTTGGTAGCGCCATTGTTGAGCGCGTCTTCAAGCTGGCTTGCCTCGGCGCTCATGCTCGATACACAAAAGAAAGCCACGGCGCCGACAAGGGCAGGAAGCATGCGTTTCATGATTTCGTTCTCCTGATTCGACATTCATTTCGCCAGTCCATGTCCGAGTGGCCAGGGACGCATGCCATTGTGCCTATAGCGCCACACTTGAGCTTGAGGATGCTTTGAGGAAGTCTAGGGATGGTCTGAGTTTTCCTAAATGCGATGCGGGAGTCGGCCTTTGTCCTATCGCTTCGGGGATTTTCTCTTTGATCCGGCCGATGGCCTGACGAAGCAAGGGGAGCCGGTGGATATGGAGCCAAGGGCCTCCGATCTGCTGGCTTATCTGCTTGAGAATCCCGGGCGGCTGGTTTCACGGGACGAGCTTTGCGACAAGATCTGGGACGGCAAGGTGGTCTCGGACGCGGCGATCAGCACCCAGGTGCGCGCGGTGCGCAAAGCGCTTGGCGACGATCGCGCTCAGCAAAAGTACATCAAGACTCACCCGCGGCGGGGGGTCCGCTTCGTCGCCGAGGTCCATCGCTTGGATCCGGTGCTGCCGCAGGGTGAAACGCCGCCGGCGCAAGACGCCGCCGGCCAGATAAAGTCCAGCATCCCGCAGCCGCGATCGACATGGTGGGTGCCCTCCCGGCGCCTTTTCGCGTCCTTGTGCGTCTTGGCGCTGGCTTTCGCGGGCCTGGCGGCAATTGGGTTCAAGAGCTTTGGAGAGAATACGGAGAGCGGCGGCGCCCAGGACAGGGACCTGTCGATCGTCGTTATGCCGTTCGACAACCTCTCGGGGGATGCGTCCAAGGGCTACATCGTGGATGCCTTCACGGAAGATCTGATTACAGATCTTTCCCGCATCCGGGAGGCCTTCGTCATATCGCGCAGCACATCCTTTACGTTCCGGGGAAAGGACGCCGATGCCGCCGCCGTCGCCGCCGAACTCGGTGTGCGCTATGTGCTCGAAGGAAGCGTCAGCATCAATGGTGAGAAGGCGCGGATCAACGCCCGTCTTGTGGACGGCGCGACCAGCAGTCACCTCTGGTCGGCGCGCTACGAACCCGACATCACGGATGTTTTCGGCGTGCAAGGCAATGTGACTGGCCGAATTGCCTCCGTGCTGCGCGCCGAGCTGCGCAAGGCCGACACGCAGCGTCAGCATCCTCAGATCGCGAAGGATGCTTGGGATTACGCGCTTCGGGGCAATGTGCTGCTCTACAACCATCAGAGCGTCACGGACTATCAGGAGGCCCACACTCTTCTCAGTAAGGCCGTCTCGCTCGACCCGGGTATTTCCTCGGCTTGGGGTGGGCTGGCTTTTGTTCACTTTGCCGCCAGTTTTGCACCGATACCGGGGGTCACGCGGCCGGACTCGGCTGAGCTTTCTCTTGAAGCTGCGCTGAAGGCCACCGAGGCCGATCCGATGAACGCCGAGCCCTATTGGCTTGTAGGTGCTGGATACGCGCGGACCGGCCAGCCGGAGCTGGGCATGGCCGCCTGCGCCACCGCGATGGACCTGAATCCGAACATGGATTGCGGCCATGTCTGCGCGGGCCTTGTGCACATGGCTAGAGGGGAGCCGCGCAAGGCCGTGCCCTATTTCAAGTACGCCCTCGAACTGAACCCTAGGTTCCGGCCCTTCACGAAGGAGAAGTATCTCGGGCTCGCCTACATTCAGAGCGGCCAGGACGAGCTTGCCATCGCGGCCTTGAACCGTGCGCTTGCCAAGGCGCGCAAGGACGGGTTCGCGAACCTGGCGCTTGTGTCGGCGCTGGCGCTGGATGGTCAGGAGGCGGCGGCGAAAGAGGCCCTCGATCGATACCTTGAGGAAACCGGCGCCAAGCCGCCGACCCTCGAGGCCCTGCGCCCTGGCTTGGCCTGGCTCGGCCCGGGCGTTGAGCGGATCCTATCGGGCTTGCAATCGGCCGGGATCGAGGAGCGCTAACCAGGCCGGCGGTCACTTCGCCCGGTTGCCGCGGCGGCTGAATTTCATGGACGGCGAGGTCAGGACATCGGAGTCGCCGCACCAGGCATATGCCAGCAGGACGGGCTCGCGGTCCGCCGTGGTGATGGTGTGGGTGTGCTTGGGAAGATTAAGGACCATAGATCCCGGCGCATAGACTCCGGCGTCGTTCTCGCTCCAATGGCCCGACAGGGACAGGTAGCTCTCCGTGATGCCTTGATGGCTATGCGCAGGGTAGGTGGTGCGGGGCGCGAAGAGCACCAGGCCAAGTGTCAGGTTCGCGCAAACGATCGGTCCTTTCGGCCCCATCACGTCGGCGAAGGCATACTTGTCGGCAAGATAGCGGGGCATCCGCTCGTAACCATATTCCCAGGCGATCTCGCCTTTGACCTTATCGATGGACTTCACCATCGATTCCATGGAGCCGTCCAATCCGTTATCGAGCGCGCGCTCCAGGTGCGCAGTCACCGGTTTTGCCGAGGGCTCGGGCGCCTGCATGACGGGGTTGTCGGTCAGCGCCTTGGCGATGCGGTCGCGCACTTGCTTCATGTGGGAGCGCACGGCCCGGCTGCCGCCAGCCGAGCCGCGGCGATAGGCGTAGTCGAATTCTCGAACCAGGTAGAGCCAGTTTGGCGCGCTCTGAAGCCGGGGTGGGTCTTGGGCGGTTTCGGATTGCGCGGTCGAGGTCATGTCCTGGCGTCCGGTTCGAGGTTCGCGTCGGCGATTAAGCCGCGCACTGAAGGCGCAAGGGACGTCGCCTCGTGGATCGCCTGCCCGCGCCGCTAAAACAGTAGCGCAACCCGCTGGCCCGGCAAGAGCCCCCACCGCTGATGCCGCGCGGAAGTTCTTCTCAGCCGCCCCCGTTTACAGCGGCGAGATCATCGGCGGCGTTCTGGCCGAGCGGGCGGAAGCTTTCTACAAGGTCTGGGAGAAACGGCGGCGAAGGTAGGGTGCTGCCCGGCCCCCCGAGCGAAAGTGAAGCAATTACAGGTGCCGCACCTCTTCACTCCTTCAAGGGACCGCCCGTTGCTCCCGCGCCGGGGAAGCCGGCTTGCATCCAGATGACCAGTTGCCAAATTTCCTTTTCCGTCAGGAGGTCGGCATAGGCCGGCATGGGGCGGCTGAAGGGTTCGGAGCCTTGGCTGATAATGTAAAAGTAATAGCCGTCCAGGTCCGGGTAGTGGCGCAGCATCTCTGGCAGGTTGGGGGGCGGGACCGCGAGGCCGGCGGCCATTTCGCCTCCGCCTTCGGCCTTGGGGCCATGGCAGAGGACGCAGTTCTCGGCGTAGAGGCGCTGGCCGGCGCGCACGTGCGCCTCGCTAGGCGTAAGCGGGTTGGCGAGACCTAGGAAGCGCGCGGGCACTTCACCGGCCTGGTAGGCCTCGAAGCTGGGGGAGGGCTCCCCGCCGGGACCGTGGGCGGCGCCGCTGCCAGTAAGCGCCGACAGGCAAAGGGGTAGCGCGAGCGCCAGCAGCCCCGCCGTCCAGATCCTTCTCCTAGCAGGGGTCCGTCTCCCCGAGATCTCGTGCACGCTTCGCAAATCTGCCGTCCTCCATTCCATTGCCCATAGTATTCAGCTTGCGTGGCATGGAAGGTCAAGGGGTGCAGAGTGTCATTCCCCTTTTGTAAAGGCTGCCGTTCGTCATCGTCATTGCGAGCCGAAGGCGTGGCAATCCAGAGGTGTTTGGTTTGGGTTTGGCCGGCCGCTTACCAGAAACTCCTGGATTGTTTCGCTCACGCTCGCAATGACGGACGGAGTTGAGCCACACCTTCGACGCGCAATAATGAAGCGGCCCTCGCGGCTTCTCGCGCGGTGGCCATTGACGCCGCCTGGACGGCTCAATAAGACAGAAGCGGGCCCAATGGCGGGCTCGGATGCCAGCGGCGTTCCGGCGAGGAACTGAAAGCGAACGCGGTGCGGTCGACCCAAACCGGGGGCCAAGTCCGCGGGCTGCGGCGGGCGGCGGTCGATGCCGCTCCTTCTCCTTCGTCCGCGCCGAGCGAGCGGTGAGGCCGGGGCGGGCCGTTGGAGAAGAGGGACGAAATGTCGGAAAAGCTTGGAGTCATGGTGTGCGGGCACGGCAGCCGGGATGCCGAGGCCGTGGCGGAGTTCGCCCAGGTCGCCGAAGGTCTGCGGCCGCTTCTGCCGGATTATCCGGTTGAATACGGATACCTTGAATTCGCCAAACCGGTTATTCGCGACGGCTTGGACAAGCTGCGTGCCCAGGGGGTGACGCGGGTCCTGGCGGTGCCGGGAATGCTCTTCGCGGCGGGGCACGCAAAGAACGACATCCCCTCGGTCCTCAATACCTATGCGGCCAGCCATCCGGGCTTCAGGATCGACTACGGCAAGGAACTGGGTATCGATCCCAAGATGCTGGCGGCGGCCGGCGTGCGGGTCCGCGCGGCCCTGGAACAGGCCGAAGGCGAGGTGCCGATCCACGAGACGCTTCTGGTGGTGGTGGGGCGCGGCGCATCGGATCCGGATGCTAACTCCAACATCACCAAGGTCATGCGCTTGCTGTGGGAAGGCTTCGGGTTCGGATGGGGCGAGACGGCCTATTCCGGCGTCACCTTCCCCTTGGTGGAGCCCGCGCTGGAGCATGCCGCCCGGCTGGGCTTCCGGCGGATCGTGGTGTTTCCCTACTTTCTGTTCACCGGCATTCTGATTAAACGGATCTACGACGCCACGGACGCAGTCGCGGCCCGGCACCCGGAGATCCAGTTCGTCAAGGCGCCTTATCTCAACGACCATCCCAAAGTCATTGAGACCTTCCGCGAGCGGGTCGAGCAGATCCTGACCGGAGACACCAATATGAACTGCGGGATGTGCAAGTACCGCGCCCAGGTCTTGGGCTTCGAGGCGGAGGTGGGCCTGCCTCAGGAAAGCCATCACCATCATGTGGAGGGTATCGGGACCAGCGCCGACTGCGCCTTTTGCGATGGCGTATGCAACGGCAAGTGCCGCGAGCCTTCAAATGCACATGGCCACGATCATGGGCATGGGCATGGGCACGGGCACGGCCATCATCATCACTCTTACCCCCACGCGGATCATCCTTTGGGGCCGGTCACCTTGCGGCCTGGGAAAGGTTGAGTGCCGGGGTAGGGCCTTCGGGCGCAATCGCCATGGATTATCTCAAGGATCCGGCCGCCATCTATCGCTCTTCCTTCGCGACGATCCGGGCGGAGGCCGATCTTTCGTCCCTCTCGCCCGAGGCTGAACCACTTGCGGTGCGCCTGATCCATGCCTGCGGGATGACGGATATCGCGGGCGATCTGCGTCTGCGGCCGGACGTGGTCTCCGCCGTGCGGAGCGCCTTGGGGGCGGGCAAGCCCGTGTTGACGGATTGCGAGATGGCGGGGGCGGCGGTGATTCGCCGCCATCTGCCGGCCGGCAATCCGGTCCTCTGCACCCTCAATGACCCGCGCACCCCCGAGATTGCCGCTCGCTTGAAGACCACTCGCTCAGCCGCCGCGATCGAACTCTGGGAACCCGTATTGGACGGCGCGGTCGTGCTGATCGGCAACGCGCCAACCGCGCTCTTCGCCTTGCTCGAAAGACTCGAGATGGCCGGGCCGCGTCCGGCTGCCATCCTCGCCTTCCCAGTCGGCTTCGTTGGCGCGGCGGAATCGAAAGCTCTCCTCGCCGAAGACCTCTTCGACATTCCCTTCGCGACCTTGTTGGGCAGGCGGGGCGGTAGCGCCATGGCGGGTGCTGCGTTGAACGCCATCACGGCGGGGCCCGAGACATGACTGCATGGCTCGATGTTATTGGAATCGGTGAGGATGGTATCGAAGATTTGCCGGCATCCGCGCGCGCGGTGCTGGAAGCTGCCGAGGTCGTCGTGGCGCCGAAGCGGGTTCTTGCGGGCATTCAAGGGCTCACGGCCGAAACTCACGCCTGGTCTTCACCTTTGAGCGGCATGGTCGAGCGCATTCTTGGTTGGCGCGGGCGCCGCGTCGTTGTTCTGGCAACCGGCGACCCCATGCATTTTGGGATCGGCGCTACGTTGACCAAGCACGTTGGAGTTGGCGAGATGCGGGTCATTCCCTCGCCATCGGCTTTCTCCTTGGCGGCTGCGCGGCTGGGCTGGCCCTTGCAGGATGTGGAGCGGGTCTCGCTGCATGGCCGGCCGGTTTCTTTGATCGCGCCCCTAATTCAGCCGGGTGCGCGGATCCTTGCACTGACGGGTGGGGCTCAGGACGTCCGGGATGTCGCGTCGCTACTGATCGCACGCGGCTATAGCCGCAGCCGCCTTACGGTCCTGGAGCACATGGGAGGCGCGCATGAGCGCGTCGTGGAAGCAGGTCCTTCCGAGTGCGCAGAGCGGGACTTCGCGGCTTTCCACACCATGGCGGTGGACTGCGTCGCCGACCTGGATGCGCCACTGCTGCCGCGCGTTCCCGGTCTGCCGGACGAGGCCTTTCGCCACGATGGGCAGATGACCAAGCGAGAGGTGCGGGCGGTGACCCTTGCGGCGCTGGGCCCGACCCCTGGCGCCCTGCTTTGGGACGTGGGGGCGGGCTGCGGATCGGTTGCCATCGAGTGGATGCGCGCCGCGCGGGGTGCCCAGGCCATTGCCTTCGAGCGCGACCCCCAGCGCCTTTCCATGATCGCGGAGAACGCCGCCACCCTCGGCACCCCCGATCTCGAGGTTGTGGCGGGGGAGGCGCCGGCTTCGCTTGACGGACAGCGGGGGCCGGGTGCGGTGTTCCTTGGCGGGGCGGTTTCCGACCCGGAGATATTCTCGGCCTGCTGGCGGGGGCTGCCGGTGGGTGGCCGCCTGGTGGCGAACTCCGTCACCCTGGAGGGGGAGGCCGCCGTGATCGAGCGTCACAAACGCTGGGGTGGCGATCTCGTGCGCATGGACGTTTCGCGAGTGACCGAAGTTGGACGCCTGCGGGGCCTTCGCCCAAGTATGTCCGTGCTGCAGTGGCGCGTCACCAAGGGCGAAGAGTCTTGAGCGTGAGCGGGACTTTTTATGGCATCGGCGTGGGCCCCGGCGATCCGGAGCTTTTGACCCTAAAGGCACAGCGCCTGATCGCGACTTGTCCGGTGATCAGCTATCCCTGTAACGCCGAAGGGCACAGCCTGGCCCGGAGCATCGCCGCCGATGCCATTGCCGCCCGGACATTCCCCGAGGGCCGCCGGGAAATTCCGGTGCCCCTGCCGATGTCGAATGACCGCGCGCCGGCACGCGAGGCCTACGACCGCGCCGCCGAGGCGATTTGCGCGGAGCTTGCCGAGGGCCATGGCGTGGGATTTCTCTGCGAAGGCGACCCCTTCTTTTATGGCAGCTTCATGTATCTCTTCCAGCGGATCGCGGAACGGCACCCCACGCGGATCGTGCCGGGAATTACCTCCTTGACTGCCTGCGCCGCCGCCCTTGGCCGTCCGCTCGCGGCTCGTTCGGAAGTCCTGAAGGTGCTGCCCGCGACCCTCGATGCGGATCGGCTGGAGGGGGAACTAAAAGCCGTGGAGTCGGCCGCCATCATGAAGGTCGGCCGGCACTTCGATAAGGTCCGGGGCGTTTTGGGCAGGCTCGGCTTACTCGATCATGCCGCCTTGGTCGAGGCGGCGAGCCGGCCGGATGAGCAGGTTCGTCCTCTCGCCCAGGTGCCGGAAGGCGCGCGCCCCTATTTCTCCATGATTCTCGTCTATCGCGGGGCCGAGGGATGGTAAGAGACCCTGCCATCGTGATCCTAGGCCCCTCCGCCGTGACGACCGCCGAAAGGCTTGCCGCGGCGCTGCCGGGCGCGGAGATTCACGGACAGGCGGCGCGCGTGACTTCCGCCGCCGTTGCCTTCGAGCAGGCGCCAAGCCATCTCGGCGCGCTCTTTCTCGAAGGGCGGCCGATCATTGGTGTCTGTGCCACCGGGATCTTGATCCGCGCCTTGGCGCCGGTGCTTGCCGACAAGCGCGCCGAGCCGCCGGTGATTGCCGTGGCGGAGGATGGCTCGGCGGTGGTGCCGCTGCTCGGCGGGCACAAGGGCGCGAACGCCCTTGCCCGCCGGATCGCGGAGGTTTTCGGCGTGCGGGCCGCGGTGACCACCGCCGGGGACTTGCGGTTTGGCCTGGCTCTGGACGAACCGCCTGAGGGATGGAGCCTTGCCAATCCGCAAGACGCCAAAGCCTTCGCCGCGTCTCTTCTCGCGGGTCAAGCGGTGCGTCTGGACGGATGTGCCAAGTGGCTTAGCGACTCCGGGCTTCCCTTAGAGGCCTCTGGTGGGCTGGTGCTGCGCGTGACCGAGAAAGCCGAGCAAGGCTCTTCTGAGCGTCTGGTCTATCACCCCCGCCGGCTGGCGGTGGGTGTGGGTTGCGAACGCGGTTGCTCGCCCGAAGAACTCGAAGATCTCGTGCACTCGGCCTTGGAGCGCCATGGGTTGGCACGGCAGGCGGTGGCGCTGGTGGCATCCTTGGATCTGAAGGAAGACGAGGCAGCGGTGGAGTCCTTGGCGGAGCGGCTGGCTGTTCCGGCCCGCTTTTTTTCTGTGGCGGAATTGAATGCCGAGGCCGGCCGGCTCGCCAATGCCTCGGATCTGGTTCTCGCCGAGGTCGGCTGCCCGGGCGTGGCGGAGGGAGCCGCTCTCGCGGCCGCCGGATCTGAAGGCGCTTTGATCGTGGAGAAGACGAAGTCCAGTCGGGCCACCTGCGCAATTGCCCTGTCGCCCGAGCCGATAAATCCCACTGGGGCGGGCCGGCCGCGCGGACAGCTTTTCGTGGTTGGAATCGGCCCGGGCACCGAGGACTGGCGGTCCCCGGAAGCCAGCGGGGCCTTGCGCCGGGCGAGCGATTGGGTGGGCTATGGCCTTTATCTCGATCTAGCGGCGGGCGCGTCATCCGGCGCGACGCGGCATGCCTTTGCTCTGGGCGAGGAGGAAGCGCGGGTCCGCCATGCCCTGGCGCTGGCGGCGGAGGGGCGGAGCGTGGCGCTCGTCTGCTCCGGCGACGCGGGCATCTATGCAATGGCAAGTCTGGTCTACGAAGTTATGGATCAGGGCAACTTGGGCGCGGCCGAGCGCCGGGTGGCGGTGACCGTTGTGCCCGGTATTTCGGCGTTTCAGGCGGCAGCGGCGCGGGCCGGGGCGCCCATCGGGCATGATTTCTGCGCCATCTCACTTTCTGATTTGCTGACCCCTTGGGAGGTTATCGAGAGGCGGCTGCGGGCCGCGGCGGAGGGCGATTTCGTGGTCGCACTTTATAACCCGCGCTCCCGCAAGCGAGTTGATCACCTGGCGCGCGCCCTGGAGATCCTCTCCGGCCACCGCCCGCCCGGCACGCCGGTTATCCTCGCCACGAACTTGGGGCGCGCGGACGAGCGTCTTCATGTGGCGGAGCTGTCGAATTTCGATCCGGAAGAGGTGGATATGCTGACCGTTGTGATGGTTGGGGCTTCCCAGTCTCGGGTCCTGCGCTTGGGCGACGGTAAGGATCGGGTCTACACGCCGCGCGGCTATGCCGCCAAACGGGAAGGGCAGTCATGACGGTCTATTTCATCGGCGCCGGCCCTGGCGCGGCGGATTTGATCACCCTGCGCGGCCAGCGCTTGATCGAGCGCTGTCCCGTTTGTCTCTACGCCGGATCGCTGGTGCCGCCGGAGGTCGTGGCATCCGCGCCCGAAGCGGCACGCGTCTTGGACACGGCACCGCTCAATCTGGAGCAGATCCTGGCGGAAATTGAAACCGCAGCCCGCGCAGGGCAGGACGTGGCCCGGGTGCATTCGGGCGATCCATCGATCTACGGAGCCATAGCCGAGCAAATGCGCCGGCTGGATGCCTTGGGAATTGTCTATGAAGTCGTGCCTGGCGTTCCGGCCTTCGCGGCGGCGGCCGCTCTCCTCAAGACCGAGCTGACCTTGCCGGAAATCGCCCAGACCGTCATCGTGACGCGCACCGGCATGAAGGCGTCGGCCATGCCCGGGGGCGAGGATCTGGCCACGCTCGGCAAAAGCGGGGCAACGCTGGCGATCCACCTGTCCGTCCGGAACTTGAAGCATATCGAGGAAACCTTGACGCCGCTCTATGGGGCGGATTGCCCGGTCGTGGTCGTCTATCGCGCGACCTGGCCGGACGAACTGGTGATTCGCGGGACCCTATCGGACATCCGCCAGAAGGTGCGGGCCGCCAAGATCACGCGCACGGCCCTGGTGCTCGTCGGCCCCGTGCTCGGCAAGCAAGACTTCAGGGACTCAGCTCTCTATGCGGCGGACTACGAGCATGTGCTCCGTAACCGGAAGACGGCTGGGTGAGGCGAACTTGCCTTAGCCTTGGCCGCCAAAGAGGCTTTCGATCGCCCCGACCATTTCCTCGGGCGTGGGGACGCTGCTTGCCGGCGGCTTGACGGGCCGGGGGATCATCGCCACGGGTAGGCTGAGAGCGCGGGCGGCGGCGAGTTTTGCTTCAGCCCCGCGGCCGCCGGCGTTCTTGCTGACCAGCCAATCGATGGCTTCCGCGCGCAACAAAGCGGCTTCTTCCTCCGCGCTCTCGGCCGGTGGGGCGAGCAAGATGCTTGCGTTCGAGGGAACCCGGAGCGACGGCGGCTCAATCATGCGCGCCACCCAGAAGATATCTTCGCGCGCGAAGAAGGGGGCTAAGTCCCTGCTGCCCAGGGTGAGCAAGACGCGGGCGCCGCTCGGTAAGGACTTAGCGGCGTCCTGGATGCTGTCGAAGCCGTGCCAGCGATCTCCGGCTTGGGGAGTCCAGGGCGGTCTGGTGAGCCTCAGCAGGGGAATCCCGAGTGCCTCCGTGGCCGTTTTGGCGTTCTCGGAGATCCTGACGGCGAAGGGGTGGGCCGCATCGACGACCAAGTCGATAGAGTCTTCGCGCAAGAAACTCTTGAGCCCCTCGACGCCCCCAAAGCCGCCAACGCGGACTTCTCCGGCCGGCAGGTTAGGGGAGGAGGTGGCACCAGCGAGCGAGGACACGGGTGAGAAGCTGGTGCGCCCCGCGAGCAAGCCCGCCAGCACTCGGGCGTCGCCTGTCCCGCCAAGAATCAGAATGCGCTTAACCGGCCCGGGCAACGATCTCACCTTTCCGGTCCACGACCACCACCTTGACCGCGACCGGCGCGTCGCCGAGAGTCGCCGCTGCCACCTGGCGGGCGTTTTCCGCCACCGCCGAGGCAAGCGGGAGGTGGAGCGGTCCCACGATCTCAAGCACCTCCAGTGCGGTGTTCGCCTCGGCGACCCGTGCGGTCACGGCGGCGTTCGCTCCAAGCTCCTCCAGGCGCGCGGCCAGCCACTGGAAATCTACCTGGCTGCGCCCTGAATGCAGATCGAGCCGGCCTTGCGCCAGCTTGGTGATCTTGGCGAAGCCGCCGCCGATGGTGAGCCGGGGCAGAGGGTGGGTCCGCAGATACTTCAGCAAGCCGCCGGCGAAGTCGCCCATGTCCAGCATGGCGTGGTCGGGCAAGGAATAGAGCCGCTGGACGCTGGCCTCCGAGGTGGAGCCGGTGCATCCGGCCACATGGGTCAGGCCCGCCGCGCGCGCCACGTCGATGCCACGATGGATCGAGTGGATCCAAGCCGAACAGGAAAAGGGATGAACCACGCCTGTTGTGCCAAGGATGGACAGGCCGCCTAGAATTCCAAGGCGCGGGTTCCAGGTCTTTCCGGCAAGCTCCTCGCCTTCGGGGATCGAGATTTCGATCTCAACGTCTCCGGCGGCGCCAAAGCGCGCGGCGATCTCCGCGACGGCCTCGCTCATCATGCGGCGCGGGACCGGATTGATCGCCGGTTCTCCAGGGGGGATCGGCAGACCCGCCTTGGTTACTTTCCCAACACCTTTTCCGGCCCGAAAGGATACGCCGCTGCCCGGCTGCGCGTAGCGCACCGTGGAAATGATCAAGGCGCCGTGCGTGACGTCCGGGTCGTCGCCCGCATCCTTCACGATTCCGGCCCGCGCCCAGCCGTCGCCCAGGCCCTCCAGCGCAAGCGGAAAGCTTGGCGTTTCGCCCTTTGGCAGGACGATGCCCACGGGATCGGGAAAGTGTCCGCTCAGCAATGCCGTATATGCGGCGCTCGTTGCCGCTGTGGCGCAAGCGCCGGTGGTCCAACCCCGCCTTAGATTACCGGTGCGATCAGCCATTGTGACGGTCATAATGCCTGTTTATAGAGATATCATGTCAGCCTATAGGGAACCCATGTCCTCGGCAAAACCCGCGAGCGTTTCATGACGGCCTCGCCCGGCGGCGACAGGCAGGCCTGGCTCGATCCCGGCCCGGAGGAGCGCGGTTTCGCCAGGTTGGATGCAGCTACCTTTCCAAGCTTCGAGCCGGGGTGGGTTTGGCTGGTGGGTGCGGGGCCGGGTGCGCCGGGGCTTCTGACTCTACTGGCCTATCACGCATTGCAGTCCGCGGACATCGTGATCTACGACGCGCTGGTCAATCCCGATGTGCTCCGCTGGGTGCGGCCGGGCTGTCAGGTCGAGTACGCTGGCAAGCGGGGCGGCAAGCCCTCGGCGAAGCAGCGTGATATTTCCCTGCGGCTCGTGGAACTGGCGAAGGGCGGACAGCGGGTGCTGCGTCTCAAGGGCGGCGATCCCTTCATCTTCGGGCGGGGTGCCGAGGAATGCCAGACCCTGGCGCGTGCGGGCGTTCCCTTCCGGATCGTGCCCGGCATCTCCTCGGGCGCGGGCGGTCTGGCCTATGCCGGCATCCCGGCCACGCACCGAGATACGAACCACAGCGTGATCTTCCTGACGGGCCATGACGCCACCGGAGAGATTCCCGCCGGCGTGGATTGGCGTGCGGTCGCCACGGCCTCACCGGTAATCGTGATGTACATGGCTATGAAGAACCTGCCTGGCATTGCCGAGAAATTCCTCGCCTTCGGGCGGTCGCCGCAGGACCCGCTAACGATCGTGTCCCGCGTCTCCTTGCCGGACCAGACGGTGCGCGAAACGACCCTTGGGGACGCTTCGCGCGTCGTGCGCGAAGAGGGCTTGCCCACCCCAGCGATTATCGTCATCGGCAGAGTGGCGGACTTGCGCGGCGCGCTCGATTGGTACGTCGGCGGCCTGCGGGAGAATAGCCTTGGGTGAGGCGCGCGGCATTGTGGTCGCTGCTCCTGCTTCGGGGTCGGGCAAGACGGTGGTGACACTCGGCCTGCTTCGCGCCTTGGCGAAGGCGGGGATCACCGTTGCCTCCGCCAAGGCCGGTCCCGACTACATCGATCCACGGTTCCACGCGGCTGCAACGGAGCGGCCCTGCCCGAACATCGACGTTTGGGCCATGCGGCCGGGGCTTGTCGACCGCCTTTGCGGGGAGGTGGCGGAGGACTCGGAGCTCTTTGTCGTCGAGGGGGTGATGGGCCTCTTCGATGGGGCGGAAGGCGGGCAAGGCTCGACGGCGGATATCGCGGCGCACTTGGGCCTACCGGTGGTGCTCGTGGTGGATGCCCGCGCCCAAGCGCATTCCGCGGCGGCCTTGGTGAAGGGTTTTGCGGAGTTCCGAAAGGATTGCCGCGTTGGCGGCGTCATCTTCAACCGGGTCGCCAGTGCGCGCCACGAGTCGGTTCTGCGAAGCGCCCTCGCGCCGCTCGGGATCCCCGTGATCGGCGCGGTGCGCCAGACCGCCGGATTGGAGCTGCCGTCGCGTCATCTGGGCTTGGTGCAGGCCGAGGAGGTCAAGGGCCTGGAGGATTTCCTCGACCGCGCATCGGGCTTGGTGACGGAAGGCCTGGATATGGCGCTTTTGCGCGGCGTGGCGCGCCCGCCGCAAGCGGGGTTGGGCGCCGGCGTCAAACCCTTGGCGCCGCTCGGCCAAAGAATCGCCGTTGCCGCCGATGCGGCCTTCGGCTTCGCCTATCCGCATCTCTTGGAGGGCTGGCGCGCGCTTGGGGCTGAGATATCGACCTTTTCTCCTCTGGCCGACGAGGCGCCCCGCGAAGCGGCCGACGCGGTCTTCCTGCCGGGCGGCTATCCGGAACTTCACGCCGGGCGGATCGCGGCGAACGAGGCTTTTCTCGGAGGGCTGAGGTCCGCGCGTGACCGGGGCACTCTGATCTACGGCGAATGCGGCGGCTACATGGTCATGGGCGAAGTGCTGATCGATCGGGAGGGCCAGGCGCACGCCATGGCAGGGTTGCTTCCGAGCAGCACCAGTTTCGCCGAACGGCGCTTGCAGCTCGGCTACCGCTACCTCAATCACGACGGTGTCTTACCCTGGCCGAAGAGCTTGACCGGGCACGAGTTCCACTTTTCGACTCTCTCTAGCCAAGGGGGGGGAGATTCTCTATTTCAGGTGGCCGACTCAGGCGGCCGGCAAATCGGCCCCATGGGCGAGCGGATTGGCCGGGTTATGGGCTCCTACGCCCACGTCATTGATGCCTGCAGCCGCGCGGCTTAGGGAAACGCTTTGATGCCGACGCCGGCGCTGATGCTGCAAGGGACGGGCTCCGACGTTGGCAAGTCCCTGCTGGTGACGGGCCTCGCGCGGGCATTCACGCGGCGCGGCCTCAGGGTCCGGCCCTTCAAGCCACAGAACATGTCGAATAACGCCGCCGTCACTCAGGACGGGGGCGAGATCGGCCGCGCCCAGGCGCTGCAGGCGCGGGCCTGCGGCGCGGAGCTGACGGTCCACATGAACCCCATTCTGCTGAAGCCCGAGAGCCAAGGCGGCGCCCAGGTCGTGGTCCAGGGCCAGCGGATCGCGAGCATGGAGGCGCGGGCCTATTTCAAACGGCGCCAAGAATTCCTGCCGGCGGTGCTAGAAAGCTACGGGCGCCTCGCCGGGGAGGCTGACTTGGTGTTGGTCGAGGGGGCAGGCTCCCCGGCGGAGGTCAATCTGCGCGACGGAGATATCGCGAACATGGGCTTCGCGCGGGCCGCCGGCGTTCCGGTGGTCCTGGTCGGAGACATTCATCGCGGCGGGGTGATCGCGAGCCTTGTCGGCAGCTTCGTGGTGATCGACGGGGCCGACGCGGACCAGATCCGGGCAATCATGGTGAACAAGTTTCACGGGGATATCAGCCTGTTCGACGAAGGCGTTCGCTATTTGGAAGCGGCAACCGGACGGCCTTGCGCGGGCGTCGTGCCGCACTTCGCGGCCGCCGGGCGCTTGCCGGCGGAGGACTCCCTGGCCCTGGAACAGATGAAGCCGGATAGGCGCGGAAGGTTGCGAGTGGCTGTTCCCCGCTTGCCGCGGATTTCGAATTTCGACGATCTAGATCCCTTGAAACTGGAGCCGGACGTCGAGGTTCTGTTTGTCCAACCGGGCCAGCCGATCCCCGCCGATTGCCAGTTGATCCTGCTTCCCGGTTCGAAGTCCACTGCGGGCGATCTTTCCCAGCTTCGTGAAGAAGGGTGGGACATCGATATCCTGGCGCATGCCCGGCGGGGCGGCCATGTGCTAGGGCTCTGCGGCGGCTTCCAGATGCTGGGGCGCAGTTTGAGCGATCCGGAGGGGCTGGAGGGGCCGGCGGGAAGCCACGCCGGCCTCGCTCTATTGGATGTGGACACTGTCCTGACCCCGGAGAAGCGCTTGGAGACGGTCACCGGCCGCCAACTCGCCAGCGGTCAATTCTTCACGGGCTACGAGATGCACAAGGGCCGGACCGCCGGACCGGATCTGGCACGCCCTTTCGCCGAGGTGGAAGGCCGTCCGGAAGGGGCCTGCTCGCCAGATGGGCGGATTGCCGGAAGCTATCTGCATGGCATCTTCGCCGCGGATGATTTCCGCCGCGCCTATCTCACAGGCCTTGGCGAAGAGATCGCGGCGGGGCCGAGCTACGAGGCGACGGTCGAGGCCACCCTAGATGCTTTGGCGGAGCACCTCGAGCGGCACCTGGACCTCGACCTGCTCTGGCGGATCGCTCAAGGGGAGGGCGCGACGGCCGAACCGCGGACCCAATCCCAAAGTCTGTAAAGGGGCGAAGAGGGACCATGAACCCGCTTCTCGCGGCGGAGAACTGGTGGATCGCGCTGGTGGCCCTTGGGCTTGAGCGCATGCTTGGATATCCCGCGCCGGTTTTCGCCGCGATCAGCCATCCCGTGGTCTGGGTGGGGGCTTTGATCGATTGGCTCGACCGGACTTGGAACCGCGCCGAATGGGGACCGGGTGCGCGCCGCACTGCCGGTGTCTGCGCCGTGGTTCTGATGGTGCTTGTGGTAGCTGGCTTGACGCTCGCCGCGACGCTTGCCCTTCGGGCCATTCCGGGCGGCTGGATGGTCGAGGCGGTGCTGGCTTCTAGCCTGCTCGCCCAACGGGACCTGGGGCGCTCCGTCGCGGCCGTGGCCGGAGGGCTGGACGAGAGCCTTGCCCAAGGCCGTGACGCGGTGCGCCATATCGTTGGGCGCAACCCCGCCGAACTGGACGAGAGCGGGGTCGCCAAGGGCGCAATCGAAAGCCTGGCGGAGAACACAGCGGACGGAATCATCGTCCCGCTTTTCTGGCTCCTGATTGGCGGCTTGCCTGCGATCGCGGTTTACAAGGCGATCAATACCGCTGATAGCATGATCGGCCACCGCTCGGAGAAGTATGCAGATTTCGGCTGGGCGGCGGCGCGCTTGGACGACCTGGTGAACCTGCCAGGCGCCCGCTTGACCGGCGCTCTCTTCGCGCTGGCGGCGATGCTGCCGGACCCGAAAGCGGGCCGCGCCGCATTCCGGGCGATGCTACGCGACGCGCCGAAGCATGTTTCTCCCAATGCTGGTTGGCCGGAAGCGTCAATGGCCGGGGCCTTGGAGATTCAGTTGGGGGGTCCACGCAGCTATGGCGAGCGCCGCGTCGATCTGCCGACCATGGGGCAGGGGCGTCTGGAGCTATCCCGCCGTGACATCCGGGCCGCGCTGGCGCTCTACGAGCGAGCGTTATGGATTGCCTTTGCTTTTGTCGGACTTGGGGCCGCCTTCACTTTCTTCCCGTGACGGCCAGGCGGGTGGAATGCGGGCAATGAAATGCCCGCGCATACCGTCGGGCCAGCTTCGAAAGGGCACCTCGCCGGTTTCGCTTTGCTCATGGAGATCAAACCACTCGACGATGGCCTCGGCGCTTTGGCGCTCCGGGGCGAAGTCGCCGGTCAGGTAGCTGTACTTGGCGTCATCGCGCAACAAGACGTTGCAATGGCGCTTGCAGGACCAGAGACAGGTCTGAAAACCGATGCCAATGTCTGAGCGCCCCTGGTCGGCGAGAACGTCTTTCGCATACTCGGCTAGGATTTCCCCGCCGCTGCGGCCGTCTGGCGCCAGCTTCTCCTCCCTCGAATATCGGCAGGTCCGGCAGAAAATTAGGCTTCGTGTCATTGCCCTTCCGGCACTTGGCCCCTCGGAAATGACTCCCCCGGGAGACAGTTCCCGGAAAGACGACACCTCGGCGCGGGGTGCGAGCCGAGGTGTCGAGGAATTGGCTCCGCGGGTAGGACTCGAACCTACGACCGGGCGGTTAACAGCCGCCTGCTCTACCAACTGAGCTACCGCGGATCAGTCTGGGCGCCGGATCCGTCGCCGTGACCGAACGCGGGCTTATAGCAAAGCGCTCCGGTGCCTGCAAATGCCGTTTCTCGGGCCCCCGCCGATGTCGTAAAGCGCTCTCGGGAGCCCCACACCGTCTACCCGGCTGACACCGCCTTCAGCAGGCATTGGGCGACTTCCAGGTAAGCGGAGTTCGGCATGTGAAACCACCTCAGAAACTCGGCTGTGGACAGGTCGCCAACCAGCCATTGTTCTAGGAACATACGGCTCACGGGATGGAGCCTATCCGGCAGGCAGACCACGACCTCCGGGTCTAAGGCGGTCTTGATCGGCGAGAGTTCCATGGAGCTTGAGCGCATAGCGGTTTGAGGCTAGCGCCTCCCCGTCGTCCCGTCACCTCTTGGTCGGCCCCCTTGCCGGTCGGATGCGCATGGGCGATGCTTGCACGATAGGCGAATCTCGGCATCGGAGGGTGGAACGATGGGGTTCTTAAGCGCGGAAGTCTTCGCGGCGCGACGGGCGGCCATGAATGCACTTATGGACCGCGAGGGGCTTGACGCTCTTGCTTTCACCACGGCCGACTTCGTCCAGTTCGCCACCAACTTCAATCTGGATGTCCAGACCTGGGAGCGGCCGGTCTTGAGTGTTGTCCCTCGCACCGGCGATCCCTTCTGCCTGCTGAACGAGCTCTCCACGCACCATTTCCGGATGGCAAGCGAGCGCAGCCAGCTTTGGGTCGAAGAGGTGCATTTCTACGACGAGCATCGCAGCGGCGCCAACGCGCCCCGGCTGCTGCCCGATTGGCCGCGAATCGCAGGGGAATTGCTTCTGGCCCATGGGCTGGAGCAGGGGCGGATCGGAATCGATTCGCTTGGCGGCCCGGTCGGGAAAGTCCCGCTCGGGTTTCCGGAGCTTGAGCTTCTGGCCATTGCCCCGGCGCTTCGGGACCTTCGGCTTGTTAAGCATCCGGAGGAATTGGAGCTGATGCGCAGGGCGGCCGAGATGTCCGATTGGGCGCAGGATCTCTATAGAGAGAATATTCGCCCCGGGCGCTTGCTCCAAGAGCTGGATGCCAGCATGCACGCCAGGATTTTCGAGGAAGCCGCAGAGCGCTTTCCGGGTGAGCACTTCGAAGTGCGCGGCTACACCCTTTCGGGTCCGGCATCGGCCTCTCCGCATGGAAACGGCGCGTTGACCGGTTTGCGGATCGAGGAAGGGGATGGCGTCGTGAACATTGTGATTCCGCGCCTCAACGGCATGGTGATTGAGAACGAGCGGACCTACTTCGTCGGCCAGCCGAGCGAAAGGCAGGCCGACTTGTATGGCGTGGCCTTAAGAGCCAACCAAGCGGCCATCGGCCAAATGGTGACCGGCAATCCGGTGAGTGCCATTGAGGACGCCGCGCGAGCGGAAATCGAAAGTGCCGGTTTCGGCGCCCAAATCCGGCATAGGACCGGTCATGGCATCGGACTTGTCGGGCATGAGTTCCCCGACGACATGGCGTTTTTGGACCGTCCGCTGCTGGCGGGCGAGGTCTACTCCGCCGAACCCGGGGTCTATGTCTATGGGGTCGGAGGATTCCGAGTCGACGACACCGTTGTCATCGGCGAACGGCCGGAAGTGCTCACGTCCAGTCCAAGAGAGCTCGAAAGCGTCATTCTTCCTGTCTAGATGACGTTTCCGCCACAGTCTCTTATCCGTCTGTAAAGTCGGCGGAAAATACGCACACGTGTGAGACAAGCACGCAATGCGCGCAGAATATATAAATTAACGCGCAAAAGTGGCAATATTTCGTTAGCATTCTCTTTACAATTCTGTGACACTGATTGAAGTCGAAGCTTATGCCGACTCCGAGACACTTTGGTGGGAGGGTTGGTTTTGTATTATTCGCTTTTAGTGATCACGTGCCTTTCGGCACCGATTTGCAGCTTTTCATCGGCCGACAGTTATGGACTTTTGCTCCGAAGCGAAACGGAATGCCGCATGGCGGCTGAGCGCATCGCCCGGTCCACGGCCAGCCATGCCTCATCCTATGCCTACCGCTATCGTTGCGACCGGCCCCAGCAAGAAGGGGATTGGGTCCAAGTGAGCTACGGCGAGACCTCCAACGGTCTGCGGTTGTCCGGCGAATAAACCTTTCCTGCCGCGGCGAGCTGGCGGCCGACGAGCCGCGCGTAGGCGCCGCCGCGGGCGATAAGCTCTTCATGACGGCCTTGCTCAAGGATTTCTCCTTCTGCCATCACCACGATCTGATCCGCCTCGCGAATAGTGGAGAGGCGGTGCGCGATGATCAGAGTGGTGCGATTGCGCATGAGCTTGCCGAGCGCTTCGTGCACCGCGCGTTCGCTAAGGGCGTCAAGATGCGAGGTCGCCTCGTCCAGGATGAGCACGGGTGCGTCCTTCAGGAAGGCGCGCGCGATTGCGACTCGCTGGCGCTGGCCGCCTGAGAGGCTGAATCCGCGCTCGCCTACCGGCGTGTCGAGCCCGAGTGGCAGGGACTCCGCGAATTCGCGCAAGGAAGCCTGTTCAAGCGCTTGCCACAGGTCCGACCGTGAAGCTTCCGGCCGCGCCAGGCGCAGATTTTCCTCCAGGGACGCGTTGAAGAGGTAAGTGTCTTGAGACACCAGCGCGATCATGCCGCGCCCGGTATCCAGGTTGTATTCGGCGAGGTTTCGCCCGGCGAGCCGGACTTCACCCCGCTGTGGGTCCCAAAAGCGCAGTAGCAACTGCGCGACCGTGGTTTTCCCGGCGCCCGAAGGCCCGACAAGGGCATAGCTAGCGCCCGCCGGGACCTGGAAAGATAGGTTATTGAGCGCCCGGCGCACTTGGCCGGGATAGTTGAATCCGACGCTGTCGAAAGCGATATCGACTCCACCGTCGAGATGGGGTGCTTGTGTCACCGGACCGTCCGTCACCGTTTCTGGTTCCCGAAGGACCACGTCCAGGCGGCGCGTGGCGCTGAAAGTGTCCGCCAATTGACGGCCAACGTGGGCGATCTCGGAAACCGGCAAGAATGCCGCCATGGCCAAGAGCGTGAAAAGCGGCAGGAAGGCCCTGTCCACCGCGTCCTCGCGTACCAGCAAGGCGCCGACCACGACGATCGCGAGGCCACCCAGTGTCGTCGCCGCCTCGACAGCCGCCGTGCCAGCGGCGAGGTCGTGCTGAATCGGCCGGCGCAGGCGCTGATGTTCGCGCGCTTGGTCTATAAAGAGCTTCCGGCGCGCCTGGGATTGTTGGAAGGCTAAGATTTCGTGCAAGCCCTGCACCAGATCCACGGCCTGGGCGTTGAGCGTGCCTAGGGCCTCGCGCGCCCGGCTGGCCATACGGTCGATCCGGCGGCGGGCGAAGAAAGGGCTCAGCCCCACGGCCGTGAGGAAGGGCAACAGGACCGCTGCCAGGCGCCAATCCACCGCGAGCAAGGTGCCGAGCACCACGCTAGGAACCAGCACCGCGACAAACGCCGGAGCGATGGTGTGAGCGAAGAAGTATTCCACCATCTCCACGTCGTGGGTCGCCATGGCCACGAGATCGCCGCTGCGTCGCCGGGCGAGGAATGCCGGCGCCAGGCGGTCCAGCTTCTCGAAGAGCTGAATGCGCAGGGTCGCGAGCAAACGGAAGGCCATGTCGTGCGCCACCCAGGATTCCAGCCAGTGCAGAATTCCGGCGCTTGGTGCCAGCACTGCCAGGCCGATGAACAGGCTCAAGGAGGGCTCGCCCTTCAGAAGCGCGGCAACGGCCAGAGCGGAAAGCACCCCGACGCCGATGAAAGCTGCCACCCGGGCGACCCCCAGGGCGAAGGTCAGGATAAGCCGGCCCTTCCAGGGTGCCGCGTGGCCGAGTAGCCGGCGCAGCACGCCGAATCGCCCAAGCATGTCCGCATCCGCGACCGCGTCCACCGGCTCGGCGCCTTGCGTGCCAACCAGATCCTCGGCGTGGGATTCTGCGGGCTGGAGCGCTGGCGCGGGCGTATCTATGAAATCGTTTTGCCCCGCAGCGCTCTCGATCTGCTCCGACATCAAGCGCCAATAGGCCCCGCGCGCCGCGACCAGCTCGTCGTGGGTGCCGGCCTCGACCACATGGCCCCGGTCCATCACCAGGATGCGGTCGCAATCGATCACGCTGGATAGGCGGTGCGCCAGGGTGAGGGTGGTACGGCCCTCCATCAGGGTGTCGAGTGCCGCCTGAATCGTTGCCTCGTTGTCGGCGTCCACGGCGGAGAGCGCTTCGTCGAGGATCAGGATCGGCGCATCGCGCAGCAGGGCCCTGGCGATGGCGATCCTTTGGCGCTGACCGCCGGACAGCCGCACCCCGCGCTCGCCAACCAGCGATCCGTAGCCTTCCGGCAGAGCGGAGATGAATTTGTGGGCTTGGGCGGCGCGGGCGGCCGCTTCGATCTGCGCGTGGCTGGCGTTCGGGGCGCCGAGCCGCAGATTGTCTTCAACCGTGCCGTGGAACAGATAGGCGTCCTGGCTGACCACGGCGAAATGTTGGCGCAACGCGTCAAGCGGCAGTGATTTGATGTCGGTGCCGTCTATCACGATCCGCCCGGAATCCGGATCGTAAAAGCGCAGAAGCAGCCGCACGAGGGAGGACTTGCCGCTGCCGCTCGCGCCTACGACGCCCAGCCGCTCGCCGGATTGGACTTCGAAGCTCAAATCGCGGTGGGCCAGTCCGCGCTCGCCGTTATAGGAGAAGGAAACCTGTTCGAAGGCGAGCCCGGGGGCTGCTTTAGGCTTAGCTGGAGATTGGGCGGCGGGGCTCTCGACAACATTGGGCTGACTGTCGAGAATCTCGACGATCCCGTCGGCGGCCGACTGTGAAAGCATGCCGGCGTGCAGCAGGGACCTGAGGTCGCGCAAGGGACGGAAGACCTCGACGCCGAGCATCAGGATGACCAGCAACACGGTCAGACTCATCTCGCCGTTGATCACTCGCCAGGTGCCAAGCCCAAGCGCCGCCGCCGCACCCACGGCAATGCCGGTGTCCGTGATCCCGCGGGTGAGCGAGTTGGTGGCAAGCACCCACATGGTGCGCCGGAAGATCTCCCGCGCTTTTTCTGCCAGGATCTCGCCCCGCGCCTCGCTTTGGCCGAAGGCTTTCAAGGTTGCCAGACCCTGAATCGAGTCCAGGAATTCGGCGGCGTAGTCGCGGTAGGCCTTGGAGCGGGCGAGGGAATTGCGGCTGTCCCATTTCTGGAAGCCCGAGGGGGCGATCAAAGTAGCCAGCGCCGAGACCAGCAGCACGCAGGCCACGGGCAAATCGAGGAACGCGATGCAGACGAAGATCGCCAGCGGCGTGAGAAAGCCGATCAGCAATTGGGGCAGGTACTGCCCGAAATAGACCTCAAGCTGCTCGATGCCCTCGACCAGGGAGGTTGTGACCTCGCCGCTGCGGGTGAAGCCGAAGTAAGCGGGGCCAAGGGCGACGATTTTATCGAACAGCAGGCTGCGGAGCGTGAGCTGCACCTTCTCTGCGGTCTCTTGAGCATAGGAAATCCGCCAGAATTCCACCACGCCGCGCAGGAGGATGGTCAGTGCCACTGCGGCCACTGGGAGCCATATCGACTGCAGTGCCGCACCCGTGAGGACCAGGCCGATCAACCAGCCGAGCAAGGCCATCCTGCCCACCCCCAGGAAGGATGAGACGAGGCCAATCGCGACCGTGAAGCCGATCCGCCCACGCAAACCCTTCGTGAAAGGCCAAAGTCTCAGGTCGAAGTACATGCCCGCCGCCTCATCACTTCCGGTTGTATCGATACCCGGTATAGTCCCAAAAATTTCGTTGTGCGATTTTCGAATTGTAATACTCTTCATGCAAATTTGTTTAGGGGCAAAACGCGAAGGAGCGGGCCATGGCGTTGAATTGGGACGATTTGCGCGTTTTCCTGGCGGTCGCGCGGGGCGGATCGCTTTCCTCGGCGGCGCGGATCCTCAAGGTGACGCAGCCTACCGCCGGGCGGCGCCTGCGAGCCTTGGAAGAGAGTCTTGGCGCACGCCTGTTCGATCGCCTGCCTGAAGGCTTCGTGCCAACGGTGGCGGGCAGCAAGCTAATGCCCTTGGCGGAACAGATGGAGCGCTCCGCCGAGGCTGTCGTCCGGCGCCAGGCCAGCCTCGCCGACCGGGTCACCGGCACGGTACGCATCTCCACGAATGAGACCATGGCGCAGTTCTTGACCGCACGTCTTGTCGAGCTGCGCAAGCGGCTTCCCGATCTGGAGATAGAGGTTGCGGTATCGCACACCCCGGCAAACCTGTCCCGGCGGGAGGCGGACCTGGTTATCCGCGAATGCTTGCCGGAGAGCCCGGGCCTGATCGTCCGGAAGCTCTGCACCGTGGCCTTCGCCGTCTACGGGGCGAGGGAGCTTGTCGAACGCTGTCCCGCGGCGCGCAGCGAGGCACGCTACCGCGACTGCGACTGGGTCGGTTTCGATGAAGAGCACAACTACTTCACTGAGCAGAAATGGCTCCTGAAGCGTTTGGATGGCCGCCAGTTGGACGTGCGGGTCAACGACGCCATGCTTTTGACGGATATGGTGCGCGGGGGCGCTGGGTTGGGCGTGCTGCCCTGCCTCGTCGGAGATTTCGACGCCGGCTTGACCCGTGTCACAACACCTCTGCCAGACCTCCAAACGGTTCAGCATCTGATCGTACATCGCGACCTGCAGCGGGTGCCAAGCGTGCGCGCGGTCATCGAGGAACTGGTGGCGCTCTGCGAGCGCTCGGCCGAGGCTTTCGCCAGCGAGCCCTTCGCCGACACGGTTTTACGCACGGCATAGGGCGCGTCTAATCCAGGGCCTCCGTGAGGACCTTTGTGATTTTAGCGACGATTTGACGTCCGCCGACCTGGTCGTCGATGGCGGATGGACGAAGGCGTGGTCCAAAAGACATTCAGCGCCGGTGTGGAAAGCCACGCCGGCGCTGAACAGCTTTCGATTGGGCCTTTCGGCCTGTTCGTCCGTCTATTGGCGGATGACCAGGCAGTAGCTGGAATCCATCGAAACCGTCAGCGGCGTTCCGGCCGCGTTGGTGATGTTCATGTTGCGAAGCGCGTTGATATGAAACCCGCTGAAGCTGTCCTTCTCTCTCTCACATTGTTCTTCGTTGGGCCAGGAGCGGATGCTCTGGCGGTCGGAGTAGAAGACGGCTCCGCTGGCCGGATCCGTGAGAGCGACACGGTAGACAGCCCTAATGATAGCCTGAGCGGAGACAATCTCGGTGGTTACCGCCAGGAGCGCAAATCCTAGAACGAATACGGCAAGCAAACGTTTCACGGCCATGTCTGGTGCTCCTCGAACTAGCGTTTGACAATGAGCAGGCCCCTAGGGGACCCGTGCGATGCAGGCCGCGTCGCCGCGACACGAGCGCAAATCATAGGGACCCGGGCGGCCATCGCCTTGATGTTCGTTAAAGTGACGGCGGCGCTTTGGAGGGACCTTTGGGGGGTGGCGCCAGGCAGGGCCCGAGGTGCCGGCGGCGGCCCGCAGAGGCAAAGAAAAGAATGCGGAAGTATGACAATTCTCGTGCTTCCGAATTGCGATGGTTCCCGTTTGCCCCTAGTTTCGGCGTATGGGAAATGACTTCAGACTAAAGCAGTTTACGAAGGTCGACGCTGCCGCCGACACCTCCGACTATATCCGCGCATTGGAAGCCTTCGACGGAATCGAGCAGTTGCAGGAGCTGAAGGCCCTGGCGCGAGAGCGCGGTGGCTTCCGGCCGGGTGCGAGCTTGCTGGACGTGGGTTGCGGCTTTGGACTTGAAACCCTTCGCTTGGCGAAAGAGGCGGAAGGCCGTGGCGTTATCGCGGGAATCGACCTTAGCCAAGACTTTATTGAACTAGCTCGCCAGCAGGCGTCCGAACAAGGCCTGAAGATCGACTTTCGGGTCGGGGATGCGCTTTCACTGCCATATCCGGACGCGCAGTTCGATTGCGTCCGGGCTGAGCGCCTCTTGATCTATCTCCAAGATGTCTCCGCAGCGCTGAAGGAAATGCTTCGGGTTTTGAAGCCTGGCGGCCGGCTTGCGCTTATAGAGCCGGACTTCTTGGCCATGGACATCAATCTCCCGAACCGGGCGGTAGTGCGCAGAGTCATCGACCACGAAGCGGACACCGCCGTTGTTCATAACTGGCTGCCGGGGCAACTCGTGAGCCTCCTGCCCGACTTGGGCTTCTCCAATGTCCAGATTGCCTCGCGGGTGCTGATTTTTCCCCAGGATCTCGGCAGCTCCTATTTTGAGAGGGTGGCTGAGAATGCGGCGAAAGCGGGCGCCATCAACTCTGGGGAGTTGAAGGAGTGGATGGCGAGCCTTAAGGAGCGCGCGCAAGCGCAGCGCCTCTTCGCGACGATTGCCTATTTTCTTTTCACGGCACGCGCCTAACCCTCCACGAGCGCGCTTGCACTATCGTTGGGGCGGACTGGCAATGCCTTTGCCGTAGGCGCATTAATGCGGCAGCCTCCTTTTGATCGAGGCCCACTCTCCCTGTGTCGGATATCGGTCTATTTTGATCTGTTGCATACTTTTTCGACTTAGATTGGAAGTATGCGAGAAGCGGTATGGATCGGCGTCGGCTCTTGGGGCCAAGGTGCATTCTTACATTGTGTTCAGCGGCTCTGCTGAGCGGCTGTCTGGTGGAGGAGCGGCGAGGAGTGAACATTTGCTCCACGCTTCTCTGCGATCCATTAAGTTCGACCGCGACGCGCCAGGATATTGTCGACGACTTCTCGCTTGCACCATCGCTGGCCCCTCCACCCGACGACATGGTGGATCCCTACTACGGCTTGGGCACGATCGACATACCCAACCAGCCTCTCTTTCTCTTGGTGCGCCGCAGCTACTCGACCTTTGCAACCGCCTACGCGGATGCCGAGGATCAGGGTGGCCGGGGCAACGATAACGGCGGTGGTGACGACGGCGGTGGCTCGGACGCTGGTGACGCAGGCGCGGGCAGCTCTGGGTCGGGCGGCGGCAGTTCGGGTGGGGGGAGCTCTAGTGGCGGCGGCTCGGGTTCCAGCGGTTCTGATGGGGGCAGTGGCAGCGGCGGCTCAAGCGGCGGTTCCGAAAGCAGTGGCGGCGGCGGGAACGGCAACGGAAATGGGGGCGGGAACGGCAACGGCAACGGCAACGGCAACGGTAACGGAAACGGTAACGGTAACGGTAACGGTAACGGTAACGGTAACGGAAACGGAAACGGAAACGGCAACGGTAACGGCAACGGTAACGGTAACGGAAACGGGAACGGCAACGGAAACGGAAACGGAAACGGAAACGGAAACGGAAACGGAAACGGGAACGGTAACGGCGGCGGAAATGGTGGCGGTAACGGCAATGGAAGGTCTGTCTCTGATACACATCTCCGAGCCCACGAGACCAACGACCTAAT
>JARFRB010000039.1 GCA_029287455.1 Pelagibius litoralis
ACTCGATTCGTCGGCAGCGTCAGATGTGTATAAGAGACAGCATCGACATCGACCAATCGCCTATCGGCCGCACGCCGCGCTCGAACCCGGTTACCTACACCGGGGCCTTCACCCCGATCCGCGACTGGTTCGCCGGGCTGCCCGAGGCCAACGCCCGCGGCTATAAGCCGGGCCGCTTTTCCTTCAACGTCAAGGGCGGGCGCTGCGAAGCTTGCCAGGGCGACGGCGTGATCAAGATCGAGATGCACTTCCTGCCGGATGTCTACGTCACCTGCGACGTCTGCGCTGGCAAACGCTACAACCGCGAAACCCTGGAGGTGCACTTCAAGGGCAAGTCGATCGCCGACGTCCTGGACATGACGGTCGAGGAAGCGGCGAGTTTCTTCCGGGCTGTGCCCACCATCCGCAACAAGATGGAAACCCTGCAACGGGTGGGCCTCGGTTACATCAAGGTCGGCCAGCCCGCGACCACCCTGTCCGGCGGCGAAGCCCAGCGGGTCAAGCTTGCCAAGGAGCTGTCCCGGCGCTCCACGGGGAAGACAATCTATATCCTGGACGAACCCACCACCGGTTTGCACTTCGACGATGTGCGCAAACTCCTGGAGGTACTGCACACCTTGGTCGATCAGGGCAATACCGTGCTGGTGATCGAGCACAATCTCGAGGTCATCAAGACCGCAGACTGGATCCTCGATCTGGGACCGGAAGGCGGCGACGGCGGCGGAACGATCGTTGCTCAGGGCCGGCCCGAGGACGTGGCCGCGGCGCCGGGAAGTTACACCGGCCAATTCCTGGCGCCTTATCTGCCGAAGTCGGCTGGACGAAAGAGGGCCTAGGGGCGGCGGCCTGATGGGTTGAGTCCTTTTGGCAGCCAGAAATCTCTGGATTGCTTCGGCTTCGGCTCGCAATCACGTTTCTTCTGCTCGTCATTGCGAGCCGAAGGCGAAGCAATCCAGGGTTTGTTGGCACTCCCCTCGCAGTTGGGGCCCTATCAAAATGGCTGGACGAACGACAGAGCCACTGACCCGAAACGGTCGCCGCGCTCCTGATTCTGGATCTCAGACGAACGATAGACATGGGTGTAACTGAAGCGCAGAGGTCCATGGCTAATCGCGACCCCTGCCTGAATGTCGTAGACGAAGGTGCGCTTGTCGATGGAATGGCTGTCGCGGAAGGTGTTGCCGTCGAGAAAGATGTTCCGCGCCACCAATCGCGCCTCTGACCCGGCGAAGAGATAGCCGCTCCAGCCTCGCTGCGTATTGAAGAAGTCCGCTCCCGGAAGGCTTGGGCGAATGCGCGGTGGGCCGAAATCGTCCAAGAGGTCAAACCCAAGGCGCACCGAACCGCCCGCCGCACCATAGGTCATGACATTGCCTAAGGCCCCGCCGACGTGGGGCATGATGTCGAAGCCTAAGCGCTCGTATTCATCGCTCTCAAGATAGACCACGCGCCGACTTCTCTGGTAGGTCAGGAGCACGCCCGGTTCGTTTTCGAGCTGATTGTCCCATCCTTTCGCCTTATCCACATCGATGATTTCGTGGAAGCGGTTTTGTGTTTGCCGGCCTAAGGCCGCAGGCCCAACGACGCCGAGATCCAGCGCCAGAGTCTGGAGATTCCGTTTTTCCTTGTCGTAGGAAATCATGGAGACCCCGCCGTAAAGCCAGCCGGCGTAAGGGCGGTCGTTCTCCACTAGTTCCCGGGACTCGGTGTCTTGGGGCGTAAAGATGGATTGGCCGATCGAAAAGCCATAGCGGATCCTGTCGGTGTTGTTGATCAGCGGAAAGTGCTCGGCCAAGTCCCGAACCCAATGTTCGTCGCGAGTCTCGCCCGAGAGCCAGGCCGCTCGCAGCCCGCTCGTGTAGTTGCGGTCCGTATTGGCCACCTTGTCGTTTTCCACCTGTAAGGTGACGATACCCGGATCCTCCTCGGTGTCGGCGCGCGCCGAGGCACTCCCCAAGAGGAGCGCAAGCGCGACGATGGCGGATAGGCGGAGGGTCACGGCTGTGGCTTCGCCCTGTGCGGGGAGGCACCCCTCTTCCCGAGGATCGGCCGGCCGGCGGCAATCGCCAGGATTTCGCTTTCGAGAAAGATCGCCGGCCCGCCGTTCACCCCCTCGGCGACGTTGTCCAGACGCGACACTCGCAGTTCGGCATTTGCGACCCCGGCCAAGCTTGCGCGTCTTCGCGCCAGGTCAGATGCTGCGGCAATGCCAGCCGAGGCGGCGTCCTCGATGTCGCGGAAGTCACGCACCCCCTCGGCGTGGTGCAGCCGGAACACCCCCTCGGCCGGCTGTGTGATCGAGGCCCGGACACGCTGGGTCACGCCGCTGGCAACCGCGCCGACGGCATTGCAGACCGGGCCGCTTGGCGGTAAGGCGACACGGGTGTTCAGCCGCTTGCCGACCGCGGGATAGAATGTCGCCGCCGGCGCACCAACAGCGACCAGCGGGCGGTTGAGCGAGATCGACGCACCGAGCAAGGCCCCCTCGACCGGACCTTCGAGGGCCCGCCGCAAAAGAACACCCTGCTCCAGCTCTTGCGGCGGCGCCTCCTCGCTCAACGCTGCGGCGCAGACGGCGGCCGCAGATTGGCGAACAGCTTGCTCCACCACGGCTTGCGCGAAAGCCTCGGCGCTGTCCGAGAGTATCCCGGCTAGCGCGAGGCGGCGCATCCAAAGGCGCGCGGCAAGCGCGGACGCCTTGCCCGGCCAGTGAGTCTGAATCCCAAGGAGATGGGCGGCGTCACTGGGCGTGAAGCCCGCGAGCAGGACCGCCCCGCGCCAGCGGAGCCGCTCGAGCGCCCGCCGCTTCAAGGTCAAGGTCTCGATCTTCACGAGTGGAAGCGGACCGTCTTGAAGTTCCTCCCACAACGCGGCCTCCGCTCTGGTGAACCCCTGCCGCGCACGGGAATGATCGAGCGCGGGAACCGCGAATGCACCATCATCGGGCTTCGGTTCGGCCCGGCCCAAGTGCTCCTCGAGGATTGCCAGGATTTCCGGCCGTTCCTGCTCCAGCAGGCAAAGCGGCAATACACGGCGAGGCCCGAGCTCCAAGCGCCCATCCAACGCGCGCACTTCGCTGTCCCCGCCAAGTCCGACCGCCCGCACCGCCACCGCCTCGACCATGGTGCGCCATCCGCCGACCGTGGCACCTTCGGCGCTCAGCACCGGCTCGCCGTCGCGCAGAAGCGCGATATCCGTCGTGGTTCCCCCGATGTCGGCGACGAAGCAATCCCTCTCCCCGGACAGATGCCGCGCTCCGATCACGCGGGCCGCCGGTCCGGAGAGAATGGTCTCGACCGGCCGCAGAAGGGCCATGTCGGAGGAGATCAGGGAACCGTCACCCTTCACCACCATCAGGGGCGCGGTAAGTCCGCGCGCCTCCATGAGACCGCGCACCGAGAGGATCAAGCGGTTTAGCAAGGGGATCAGGCGAGCGTTCAACAAGGTTGTGAGCGCCCGGCGTGGCGCGTCCAGACGGCTGGATAGCTCGTGAGAGCAAGAGACCGGAAGGCCGGTGAGCTCGCGCAGGCAATCCCGCGCGGCGATTTCGTGCGCGGGGTTGCGCGTTGCGAACTCACCGGCGACCGCGAAGCCGTCCACCCGCGCTGCCAAGCCTTCCACGCTCGCCTGCAGGGTGTCTAAGTCCAGTGGTGCCACCGGTTCGCCGGCGGCGTTATGGCCGCCGGACAGAAAGACGGAGGGGGCGCCGCCAAGAGCTTCGCCAAGGCCCGCCCGCGCCAGTGCCGCCGGGCCTTGGCCGATCAAGATCAGGCCGACCGGTGCCCCCTGCCCCTCCACCAAGGCGTTTGTCGCAAGTGTTGTGGAAAGGGAGACCAGGTTGATCTCCGGGGTGCCGCTCGCCAGCGCGCTATCCAGGGCTGCCGCCACTCCCAGCGAAAGGTCCGCGCGCGTGGTAAGTGCCTTCTCGGCGGCCAGGATCTCGCCCGAAGTATCATCGTAAAGGGCGGCATCCGTGTACGTGCCGCCTGTGTCAATGCCCAGAAGAATCGCCATGAGGCCTTTCGCGCATCAAGAGATCTTTGGCTTACCAGAGGCAAAACGCCCTGTCGCGGGAAATTATTGTGCCGCCGGCAGCCGCGCCAAGTCCTTGCGGATGGCTTCGAATACCTTGGCGCGGGAAACGCTCCGGCGCTTGGGGGTGCCGTTCACCAGGGTTGCGAAGGCACACCATGACCCGTCCGGCAGACGCAGGTATCCGGCGAGTGTCACCACCGACACCGGCTCCCCAAGACCGCCCGACTTCACCGCCAGGCGTTGCAGCCAATCAGGATCGCGCGTACGCCGTAGGCTCCGCCCAGCGGCGAACTCCGGGACAACGAGGCTGCCCAAAAAGCTTGGGAAAAGCGCGTAGCGGTCGTAAATGTGCGCCAGGAGCGCGACCAGGTCCCGCGCGGAAACACGGTTCTCGGGAATCAGGCCGCTGCCGTCGAAGAGGGTGAGTTCGCTGGCGCGCGAGGACGGCAAGCTCGAGTTCGTGGAAATCTCCTGGCCGTAGGATTGCAGGTTCCCGCCCGCGGCCGCGATGGTCAAGGGAACCGGCGCGTCCTCGCGCTCGGCCAGCAGAGAAAGCGCCATGGCATCGGCGATGACATTGTTTGAGAAGCGCTGCATGTCATGCAGCGTTTGCCAGAGTGGCTGACCCTCGACGTCCGCCAAGGGCTCCCCTACGCCGCTGACAGTGGATTCAACCTGTGTCTCGCCCTTCACCGTGATCCCCGCGCGCGTCAGAAAGTGGAGAAACAGTTCTCCTGTGTGGAGACTCGCGTTGGCGATCGATCGCCAAACCCGGACCGGTCCGCGGTCCACATTGATGCTGCCGGTGACTTGCAGGATATCGCGGTCCCCTCGCGTGACGCGGCCAACGAAGAGCTGGCCCCCGCGCGCCACGGTCTTGACCTTCGCCTCCAGCGCGAGGGACGGCAGTTCGGTGGGGTCGAGTGCCACCCGGGCGGGATCGCCCGGCTTTTCCCCGGGAACCACTAGAACGGCGACATTGCTGAAGTTCACCCCAACGGCCGAGATTGGCGCGTCATAGGAATTGATCGTGCCCGCCTCCGCCTCGCAGCGGTCCTTGACGTTGCAATCAAGAGGCCCGAACCGGGAGTCGTCCACAACCAGGCCGCCGGTCACCTCACGCAGGCCAAGCCGGGCGGCCTCCTCGGCCAGAAACCGCAGCTTATCCTCCGTGAGGGCGGGATCTCCCCCTCCGCGCAGCACCAAATCGCCATCCAATTGTCCATTGCGGAGGGGCCCACGGACATAAAGGTAGGTGGAGAAGCGGTGCTCGGGCCCCCAGGTCTCCAATGCCGCGGCAGCGGTGTAGAGTTTTGTTACAGAGGCCGGGCTTAGCGGCCGCTCGGGCTCGGACGTCGCCAAGACCCGGTTCTCGCCCAGGCGGACCGCCAGGGCTGATACCAGCGCCCCCTCGGCCCGCAAAGCGGAGAGCGCCGGGAATTCCGTGGCCATGGCCCCGGATCCTAAAAAAATGAGAAACAAGCTTAAAATGCCGGCGAAAGATCTTGTTGCCATTGCCAAACTCGCGCACGCCCTGTCCAGACCCTTCGATCCGGAACTTGCGAAGTTATCCCCTAGCGGTGCTGCCCGCCAAGCCCGGCGCGGTTGCGTCCAGACTCTCCCCAGAGTATCTCATAGCAATGAGCGATTCCTTTACTAAGCCTGTTCACATTGTCGGCGGCGGACTCGCGGGTTCGGAGGCGGCCTGGCAGATCGCTTCGGCGGGTGTGCCGGTTATCCTGCATGAGATGCGTCCGGTTCGCGGGACGGACGCTCACAAAACCGATGGCTTGGCGGAATTGGTGTGCTCCAACTCCTTCCGTTCCGACGATGCTGAAAACAACGCGGTGGGATTGCTGCACGAGGAGATGCGCCGTTGCGGGTCCTTGATCCTGGCCTGCGGCGACGAGAACAAGGTTCCCGCCGGCGGCGCGCTGGCAGTCGACCGGGACCATTTCTCCCAGGCTGTGACCGAGGCCCTAGCCGGCCATCCTCTCGTGCGGATCGAACGCGACGAAGTCAGTGATCTTCCTCCGGCGGAGTGGGATTCGGTCATCCTCGCCACCGGTCCCTTGACCTCTCCGGATTTGGCCAGGGCGATCGGCGAGCTGATGGGGGAAGAATACCTTGCCTTCTTCGATGCCATAGCGCCGATCGTGCATCTGGACTCGGTGGACCTCTCGAAGGCCTGGTTTCAGTCCCGTTACGACAAGGCCGGGCCAGGTGGAACCGGGAAGGATTATATCAACTGTCCCCTGGATCAGGCCCAGTACGAGGCCTTCATCGCCGACCTGCTTGCGGGCGAGAAGACCGACTTCAAGGAGTGGGAGAAGACCACGCCCTATTTCGAGGGCTGCCTGCCGATCGAGGTCATGGCGGCCCGCGGGCCGGAAACCTTGCGCTACGGCCCCATGAAGCCTGTGGGGCTCACCGACCCGCACACAAACCGGCATCCCCATGCGGTCGTACAACTACGCCAGGACAATGCGCTGGGCACGCTATACAACCTTGTGGGCTTCCAAACGAAACTGAAGTATGGCGCCCAAGTGCAGATCTTCCGCAAGATTCCCGGCCTGGAGAACGCGGAGTTCGCTCGTTTGGGCGGACTCCACAGGAATACCTTCATCAACTCGCCGCGCCTGCTCGATCCCACCTGCCGCTTGAAGGCGGAGCCGCGACTGAGATTTGCCGGACAGATCACCGGAGTGGAAGGCTATGTGGAGTCTGCGGCGGTGGGTTTGATGACAGGGCGTTTTGCCGCCGCGGAGCGTTTGGGACGGCCGTTGGCGCCACCACCGCCTACCACGGCACTGGGCGCGCTGCTTGGCCACATCACCGGGGGCGCGGCAGCGGACAGCTTTCAGCCCATGAATGTGAATTTTGGCCTTCTCCCGCCGCTTGAAGCGGGGCCGGGCGGCCGGCGCGTCAAGAAGAAGGAGCGCAAGCCGGCCCTTTCGGCCCGCGCCTTGGGCGATCTGGCAATTTGGCTCGGTTCGACCCGGGCCGCCGCGGAGTAGGTGCCGCCCATGCTGCCGCTTTTCGACCGTCTGCGCGAAGCCGTCCTGGGACATACCACCCGCGTGCGCAATCGTCATTTCCAGGACGCAGCCATGGCGGCTTGCGCCCTGATCGCCGCGGCGGATGGCACGGTCAGTTTTTCCGAGCGGGTCAGGCTGGATCAACTCCTGGAAAGCCTGGAGGCGCTGCAGGCCTTCGACGTTCATGAATCGGTGAATCTCTTCAACGACTATGTCGCGGAGTTGAAGGACCACCCGGAGAGCGGCACGCGGCGAGCGCTGAGCGCCTTGCATCGGATGGCCGAGGATCCTGAAACAGCAGCGCTGCTTTTCCGAGTGGCTTGCGCCCTCACCCGAGCGGACGGCGAGTTTTCCAACTCCGAGAAGGAACGCCTTCAGTCCATCGCCGACGAGCTAAACGTCCCGATGCCCGAGAATATCTAGCGGCGGGCCTAATAGCGCCCGCGCAGAGATTTCCAGGCGAGGTGCCAAACTTGAAGATGATCTGGGTCAGCGAGTTCCGGCGCGAAGGGATCGAAATCCGCTTTTGCCAGGCGATCCAGACGGCGCTCCGCCACGACAGCCGGTAGCAAGGCCATCCGGGCAGCCCTAGATATAACTGGCCGTGCGGCCCGCCCCGCTTCCAGATGTTCACGTGCCCGGCCCGCGAGGCGCATGGCCACCCCGGAGAGGCGCTCGGATCCCTGAAGCTCGAAGAGCAAACCGCGATCGACGCCGGCTACCGCCAAGTGGTCTTCCGGCAGATAGACTCGTTTCTGGCGCGCATGGAACGGCACGGCCGCCAAAAGGCCGGTCAGCGCATAAGCTATCCCGACGTGGCGGCCTGCGACTCTCGCGTCTTCTCCCTCCTCCGCGCCAAGAATCTCCAAGCTCAAGTGGATCAGGCTCGCGGAGGTCGCTTCCGCGTAGGTTTCCAGTTCCGCCAGATCGCGCGGGGCCCGGCCCTCAAGATCAAATTCCCGGCCGTCGAGCAGGCGATCAAACAGCTCGCGGGTGAGCTTGAGGTCCCGCACCGCGCGCGCCAAGGGCTCGATGACTTGATGAGCGCGCGCCTGACCCGCGTAGATCTCGTCGATTCTCTCGCGCCACCACTGCAAACGGATCTGGCCCAAGGTCGATTCGGTCACGGATTCGGCGGTCTTGGCGATCTCCAGATTGAAGGCGTAGAGGGCAAAAATTGCTTCCCGCCGCTCCTCGGACGCGAAGAGTGCGACCTGGAACCGGTCCCGATCGTAGCGACGGAGCTGGTCCGCGCAGTAGGTAAGGGTTTTTCTTGCCACCATGCTTGCCGACATGTAGCGCGCCCTTCGATACAATCCAGCCGGTCCGCCGCGCTATTTTCCCCTAAGCCCGGCGGTGGTTCACTTTCCGGTTCCGGTCCCTATGTTAGCTCCGGTATGAAGAGGTAGAGTTCGCCAGTTTCTACCGGACTGGAAAGATCCACCAATCGAACGACAGGAGAGAACCGCATGGCCTTCACTTTGCCCGACCTGCCCTACGCGCAGGACGCCTTGGAGCCCCATTATTCCGCCACTACCCTGAGCTTCCATCACGGCAAGCATCACCAAGCCTACATCACGAAGACCAACGAACTCATCGCGGGGACCGATCTGGACGGCAAGACAGTCGAGGAGGTCGTGGCCGCCGCGAAGGCAAAGGGCGACGGGCTGCTCTTCAATCAGTCGGCGCAGATTTGGAACCACACCTTCTTCTGGAACAGCATGAAGCCCGGCGGCGGTGGCAAGCCCAGTGGCCCAATCGCCGAGAAGATCGACGCCGCCTTCGGCTCTTATGAAGATTTCGTCGCCGCCTTCAAGGCCAAGGCGGTCGGCAACTTCGGCAGCGGCTGGACCTGGCTCTGCGCGAAGGGTGACGGTCTGGAAATCGTCAACACGGACGATGCCGACACCCCCTTAGCGCATGATGGGCTGACCCCGCTGCTCACGGTCGATGTCTGGGAGCACGCCTACTATCTGGACTATCAGAACCGCCGGCCTGACTACGTCCAGACCTTCTTCGACCACCTTGCCAACTGGGATTTCGCCAACGCGAACCTTGGCTGAAGCCATCGACCCAAAGGTTGAAGGTCATTTGAGACAGGGGAGCCCTCGGGCTCCCCTTTTCACGTCTCACGCGGCCGGGAAGCGCCCCTTTGTGCGGTTCGCGAAGCTTACCAGTGACAGCATGACGGGGACTTCGACCAGGACCCCCACCACCGTCGCCAAGGCAGCGCCTGAATTCAGGCCAAAGGCGCCAATTGCCACGGCGACCGCGAGCTCGAAGAAATTCGAAGTGCCGATCAATGCGCAGGGCGCGGCGATGGAGAATGGCACCCGCCAAGCCCAGGCGGCCGCGTAGGCGACAGCGAAGATCCCGTAGGACTGGATCAAGAGCGGAACCGCGATCAAGGCGATGATCAGGGGGTCGGTGAGGATTACATCGCCCTGCAATCCGAAGAGCAAGACCACCGTGGCCAACAGCCCAATCACGGAAAATGGCTTCACCGTGGCGCCGAAACGAGCCAAGGCCGCCTCTCCCTCCGTTTGCCGCCGGCCGCGCAAAAGAAGGCTCCGCGTCACCACGCCCGCAAGCAATGGGATCACCACGTAAAGCACCACCGAGAGCAGAAGCGTGTCCCAGGGCACGGTGATGTCGGTGACGCCCAGCAAAAGCGCGACGATCGGCGCAAAGGCGAAGATCATGATGACGTCGTTCACCGAGACCTGCACGAGGGTGTAGGTCGGGTCCCCGCGCGTTAACTGCGACCAGACGAAGACCATCGCCGTGCAGGGGGCCGCCCCAAGCAGGATCAGGCCGGCGATGTAGGAGGCCGCGTCGTCGGGCGGAATCAGGTCGGCGAAAACGAACTCGAAGAACAGAACGCCAAGTGCCGCCATCGTGAAAGGTTTGATCAGCCAGTTCACCACGATGGTGATGATCAAGCCTTTGGGCCGCTCCCCGATGTGACTGAGGCTCGTGAAGTCGACGTTCACCATCATCGGGTAAACCATCGCCCAGATGAGAATAGCGACGACAAAGTTCACCGAGGCATACTCAAGCCCGCCCAAGGTCGCGAAGACACCCGGAAACAGGTTGCCGAGGACAATTCCCAGGACCATCGCGGCGGCAACCCAGACCGACAGCCATTTTTCGAATACGCCGATTCCACCCGCGCTCTGCGGGCCCTCGGCAACTGTTTCCGCAGGCATGCTTTAGGCGGTCCTATCCAGTGTTGCGTCGTCCGTGCGCCCGATGGCGTCGAGACGGGATTGCAGGCTTAGCTTGTCGATCGAGGACATCGGCAAGGATGTGAAAATCTCGATCCGGTTTTTGAGCATACGGAAGGCCTCTGCGAAGGCGACACGTCGCTCCGCCTCGGTGCCCTCCGCCGAGGCCGGATCGGGAACGCCCCAGTGCGCGGTCATCGGTTGACCTGGTCATACCGGGCAGACCTCCGCCGCCGCGTTGTCGCAGACGGTGAAGACGAAAACGAGTTTTGGCGCGTCCGGGCCGCTGAACTCCTCCCAGTTCTTCGAGCGCAGCCCGCCAGTCGGGTGATTCTGCGTCTCCAGGAGGTCGATGGCATAGGGGTGGACCTGCCCCTTGGGTTGGCTTCCCGCGCTGTAGGCTGAGAAGCGGCCCTTCCCGCTCTGATTCAAGATGCTCTCCGCAAGAATGCTTCTGGCGGAGTTGCCGGTACACAGAAACAGCACATTGTAAGTCTTCTCGGCCATGTCATGCTCCTTCGATTACACCAGCACGTGGACGGGCCCCTGTCTCTTATACACATCTGACGCTGCCGACGAACGCGT
>JARFRB010000069.1 GCA_029287455.1 Pelagibius litoralis
TCGTGCAGCGGCTCCCCCGCCTCTATCGTCCCGCGAAAGCTGTTTTCGAAGGCGTAGGATTTGGTGTCCACCATGCGACCTTCGATATCCCAGAGGCCATCGGCCCGGCGAAAGCCGGCGAAATCGTACTTCCGGAAATGAATGGGTTCCCGGTCCACAGGTGGCGAAAGGGGCATCGGGCCTCGCTGATAGCCATGAAAATTCAGGCGATCTTAGGCGCCATGCCCGCCCGGTCAAGCGGCGTCGGGAACGACCGCGAAATGCGGCCAGAGCGGCCTCTTTCAGCTCATCCGTAGCCTGTGTCGAACATAAAGGCTTCGCGCGTCTGAACTTCTTCCTCGAGTTCCGATCGCACGGCGGCGAAGAGGTCCCTCACCGAAACGATACCGATAACGTCGCCATCCCGCACAACCGGAAGGTGGCGATAGCCGCGGCGGCCCATCATTTCCAAAGCTTCGCCCGCCTGCTGGTTGGGGGTCAGCGTATCCGGATCAGGGGTCATCACATCCCGCAAAACCGTCGTCTCCGGGTCAAGCCTCTCAGCGACGACCCGGCAGACCATATCCCGTTCGGTGAAGATCCCCAGAAGCTTGCCCTGATCCATGACCAGGATCGCGCCGATATGCCGGTCCCGCATCATGCTCGCCGCCTCTAGAACGCTGGCGGTCGGGGCGAGGCCGACCAAGGTTTGCTCGCTCACCACGTCGGGAACGATCTGTCGTTGCATACTTCCCTCCCTCGCTCGAATCGCGCGCAAACGCGGGATCGAGGCACCGGCAAGTTCGGCCGGACTACGATTTATACCAGTCTGAGCACATCTTTGGGCGTGGTCAATATTTCATAGGGCACATTTTTGGGGCGAAAGCCTTAAACGGCGCCGCGCTCCGCCGGCAAGGAATCCTCGGTTTTCTGGGCCGGATCCAGCTTCGAAACCTTCAATAACGTGATCTGGTTGCGCTGGCGCCCAAAAATCTCGAAGCGGAAGCCGTGAAAAGAGAATGTCTGCCCGATCTCGGGAATCCTACGCGCTTCATGGAGCACCAAGCCCGCAACAGTGGAGGCTTCCTCGTCGGGCAGGCGCCACTCGCACTTGCGGTTCAAGTCGCGCAAGGTGACCCAGCCGTCCACCATGGCCGAGCCATCCTTTAAGACCTCCACCCCTTCCACGGGCACGTCATGCTCATCCGAGATGTCGCCCACGATTTCCTCGAGGATATCCTCAAGCGTCACAATCCCTAGCATCTCGCCGTATTCGTCCACGACAATCGCGAAATGCTCGTGCCGCTCCCGGAAGGCGAGAAGCTGGCTCAGGAGATCGGTGCTGTCGGGAATGAACCACGGCGCGTTGGCGATTTCGGCGACGTCGAGGCTATCAATATCCGCGCCGCTTGCCTGCACCGCCCGCAGCAGCGCCTTGGCGTGCAGCACCCCGACGATCCCGTCGGGCTTGCCGCGCCATAAGGGAATCCGCGTGAAGGGGCTGGCCAAGACCTGATCGACGATCTCGCGCGGCGGCAAGCTGGCATCGATGGTGACGGCGTTGCGGCGATGCACCATGATCTCCGACACCGCCACCTCGCCCAGATCCAGGATCGAGCGCAGCATCTCGCGCTCGTGGCGGGTTTCCTCGTCGCCCTTGTGCAGCTCGATCGCGCCGCGCAGTTCTTCTTCCCAGGCGTCGGCTCCGTAGTGAGCGGCGATGTGGACGCCGAACAGCCGCAGCACGGCCTTAACCAACTGCTGCACCAGATAGACTGCGGGACTGAAAAGCAGAACGATCACCCGCATGATCGGCGCCACCGCGAGGGCCACCTTATCGGCGTTCAGCAAGGCGTAGGTTTTGGGCAAGACCTCCGCGAAGATCAGGACCAAAAGCGTCATCGCCAAGGTTGCGTAGATCACTCCGGTATCGCCAACCAGCTGGATCAGCACGCTGGTCGCCAGGGCCGAAGCCAGAATATTCACCAAATTGTTGCCGAGCAGGATGGCCCCGATCAGGTTCTCCTTGCGGTGCAACAGCCGGTTAACGACCTCCGCGCGATGGAGTCCCTGCTGCTCCAGCGTGTGCATGCGCGCGCGCGAAGCCGCCGTCAGGGAGGTTTCGGAGCCGGTGAAGAAGGCCGACAAAAGCAGCAGGACGACGATGGCGGCCAAGGTCAACGACAAGGCGATGGTCATATCAGCCGGGCACCCGCCCCCTTGGAAGATTTAACCCGCAAGCCCATGCCGCTTAGAGTCCCGCCAAACTGCCCGCCGGGGGCAGCGTTTCCGCCAAGCTTTCGGTCAGTAGCCTTTCCACCTCCGCCGCCTCCACATCGCGCGCGACGAAGGCCTCTCCGATCGCCCGCGCCAGAATGAACACCAACTGGCCCGCCTCGGCCTTCTTGTCCCGGCGCATGTGAGAAACCAGGCGCGCCGGATCGAACACCCGCCCCCCCAAATCCGCGAAGCCGGTCGGCAAGCCCATGGCCCCTATATGCCGCCGCACCCGGTCGGATTCCGCCGCCGCGCAGACGCCAAGCTGGGCGGAAAGCTCAAAGGCCAAGGTCATCCCCAGCGCGACCGCCTCCCCATGCAGCAGTTCTTCGCTATAGCCCAGCTCGATCTCCAGAGCATGGCCGAAAGTATGGCCGAGATTCAACAAGGCGCGCTCGCCGTGCTCAGTTTCGTCGCGCGCGACGATCGCGGCTTTCGCGCGGCAGGCTGTCGCGACGGCGTGGCGAATCGCGGCCGCATCGCCTTCCACAACCGCGGTGCCATGGGTTTCCAGCCAGTGAAAGAACTCCAGGTCGCCGAGCAAGCCGTATTTGACGGTCTCCGCGTAGCCCGCGAGTCTTTGCCGGCGCGGCAAGGTCGCCAAAGTAGCCGTATCCGCCAAAACCAATCTTGGCTGATGAAAGGCGCCTACCAGGTTCTTGCCCTGCGGCATGTCGATGGCCGTCTTGCCGCCGACCGAACTATCTACCTGGGCCAAGAGCGTGGTCGGTATCTGGATGAAGTCGATTCCCCGCAGCAAGACCGCCGCCGCGAAGCCCGCGAGATCCCCGATCACGCCGCCGCCCAAGGCGATCAGCATGCTCCGGCGGTCAAGGCTGGCCTGCAGCAGCCGCTGGCTAAGCTGCTCCAGATGACTGAAGTCCTTAGTGTGCTCGCCGGGCGGCACAACAAAGGCATCGAAGGCGATTTCGCTTTCGGCCAGCGCCCGCTCCAGTACGGGAAGATGCACATCCGCGACATTGGAATCGGTCACGATCAAGGCGCGGGGCCGGGCCAGCAGCGGGCCGATCAGCTCTCCCGCCCGGCCGATCAAGCCTTCGCCGATGAGGATATCGTAGGATCTGTCCCCAAGCTCCACGGGAACCTTCTCGACTCCCTCCCGGGCGCTCTCGCTGCGCGTGCTCATGCCCCATCCCTCTGTTCCATGGCAGCACCTGAAGCAACGGGGGCAGGGAGAGCCCCGGCACCGCGCAGCGCGGTCATAACACGGTTCACCGTCTCCTCGGGCGGGCCGTCCTGGCTGTCCACCACGAGATCGGCTTCGGCGTAGACCGGGTAGCGCAGTTCCATCAGATCGCTAAGGATCTCACGCGGCTTGCCCCGGCGAAGCAACGGCCGGTGATGGCGCCGCGCCGTCCTGCGGACCAACAGATCAAGATCCGCCCGTAGCCAAACCGAAACGGCTAGATTCCCGATAGCCTCCCGGGTACGCGGGTCCATGAAGGCGCCGCCGCCAGTCGCGATCACACGGGGGCCATCCCCCAGCAGACGCTCTATGACCCGGCGCTCACCGTCGCGGAAAGCCTCCTCGCCATGCGCATCGAAGATTTCTTGGATGCTGCAGCCTGCCGCCTTCTCGATCTCCACGTCCGCGTCGAGAAACTCCACGCCCAAACGATTCGCCAGGCGGCGCCCAATGCAAGACTTTCCAGCACCCATCAGGCCCACCAGGACGATATTGCGGTGCCCCGAGTCGCTCGGCTGCCGTGCCTGGGGCGGACCGTCGAGATGCTGCGCGCTCATGTCCTTCTTCTTCCAACACGCGACCCGGCCGAGCGGCATTGCGCCGGATCCGTTGCATGGATATGCTGCCGCAACTTTTCCATCGGGGAAAGCTACGAGCCCCTCGGCTTCAGGGCAAGCCCGGAGCGCGGGATGGGCTATTCATTAAGTATCGGCGCCGCGCCCGGAAGCGGCATCTTGGGTCACACAAACGGTCAAACGATTGATAGGGATCCATGGGTAAACTCGGTCTCTCGCTCTTGGTGCTCCTGGTCGTGGTGGTGGCCGTGGGTGCCGTCGCCTTAATGACGGTTGATATCCCCGCACCCTCGAAACCCGTGGAAAAAGTGCTACCGGATGCGCAATTCCCCCGATAAGTCCTCGCCGGGGCGGCGCTTGCTTAACCTGACGCCCTGGGCGTGCGCGATCGCCGTTGCGATGGCAAGCGCGCTCTCGCCCGTCCAGGCGCAATCGCAGGCCCAAAAGTCGAGCGGCGGCGGCCCTATCCTCTTGTTTCCCGGCGCCGGAGGGGCGAACGACAACAGCCAGGCAGCGGCTCCCGCAGCCGCTCCGCGCGGCATTCAGGTGGACCGCTTGGACGCGGGCGCGATCGACAGTCTGGGCATTCTCGATGTCGCGGACGGCGGCCTCGGCTACGATCTTTGGCGCGGCAGCTCGCGCGACGAGATCTTGCGTTTGATCCCCCTGTTGCCGGCTGAGCCTTCGACACCCGCGCGGCGCTCTTTAGCGGTGCGGCTGCTGCTCTCCTCGGCGGCCCCGCCCTCGGCCGACTCGGCGAGCGCCCAAGTCGCCGGGGCCGACGCGGCCCCCAGTACCCAACCCGGCCTGCTCTCGGTGCGCGCGGACCGGCTGCTGGCCATGGGCGAAGTTGCGGGCCTTCGGGAACTGCTGCGCGTCATTCCTCAGAATCGCGGGCAGAGCCCGGATCTCGCCAAACTCAGCGCGGAAGCGGCCTTCTTGGCCGAAGACAATGAGCAAGCCTGCGCTACGGTACGCAACAGCGTCGGCCTCTACCCGGATGATGAATTCTGGAACGAGGCCCTGATCTATTGCCAGATTATCGCCGGCGATACGGACGCCGCGGCCTTGGGAACGGACTTGCTGCGCGAACGTGGCGGATCGCACCCGGACTTCGTGCTCCTGGCCTCGGCACTGCTGGGTTATGGCAAGGCCCCGGTCCTGGAAACCTCCCGGCCGCTGGATATCGCGATGCTGGCGGACCTCGAGGCTCTGCCCGCCGACGACAATTCCCTGCCGCCCGCGGCCTTGGGCTTGCGGCTGGCCGCCGCCTCGCCCCTTGAGCGCGCCGCGATCGCCGAAGCCGCCGCCGAAACCGGTGCGTTGTCGGGCCTGGAACTCGCCCAATTATATCGCGAGATTAGCTTCACGGAAGCGGAGCTCGGCGCGGCCTTAAGCCTCGCGCCCACGATGACCGAAGGCACGCGGATCCGCGCGCTCCTGTTTCAAGCGGCCGAGCGGCCTGGCCTGCCGGCCGCCCGCGCGGAGCTGCTGCAGGTCTTCCTTCAGGACGGCCGCTCAAATGCCCTGCCGTTGGCGACCGCGCGCGCGGGGGCCGCTTTGGTGGATGCGCTGCCCCCGAGCCCCGAACTGGCTTGGTTCTCGGCGGTTGCCGGGAAGATCCTGCTGCTGGAAGGCCGAAGCGAGGGCGCGGCCGCCTGGCTCACCCTGGCGCGGCGCCAGGCCGTCGGCTCAGCCGAAGCGCGGGCCGCCGCCGTTGCGCTGCAGCCCTACGCCCAGCTCGCCGGCCTGGACTCCTCGCGGCCGGCCGCGGGATCTTGGCAAGAGGCCTGGGCGGAGAGCGCTTCGGAGGAAGACGAGATTCTCCTGGGCATTCTACTGCAAAGCCTGGGGCAAGGACCGGAACCGGATTGGGGACGGCTGATCGCCGGCGCGGATACCCGTGCGACCGGCACGGCGGAAGGCGGTAGCGGCCCGCTCACCGCCGCGATCTACGGCGCGCAAACCGCCGCGCGCGGCGGCCGGCGGGGAGAAGCGGTTATCTTCGCCTTGATCGCGCTCTCGCCAGCGGCCGCGGCTTCGGCGACGGATCCGCTAGTCTTGGGTCCGTCGATCGCCGCCGTCGCGGCAAGCGGCCTCGACCGGCCCGCCCAGGCCTTGGCGATCGAAGCGGCCTATCTGGCCGATCTCTAGAGCAACGAAAGGAATTTTCGCGGATGGGTACGACCCAACGACGGCGCATTCCGCGCAGCGAATCTCCTCACATCGAAAGCTTTCTGGAAATGCTCGTGGCGGAACGCGGCGCGTCGCGGAACACGTTCGATGCTTATCGCCGGGACTTGGATCACTTCGCCGATTTCGGGCGCCAGCGGAAACTCGCCGTGGAGGCCGCTACGCCCGAGGTTCTGCGCGACTATTTGCGGAGCCTGGACGCGGAGGGCATGAGTGCCCGAACCGCGGCCCGAAGGCTTTCGGCCCTGCGCCAGTTTTTCCGCTTCCTCTTCGCCGAGGGGGTGCGCGGCGACGACCCCAGCACCTCGGTGGAAAGCCCGCGCCAAGGCCGTTCGCTGCCGAAGATCCTCAGCGAGGAGGAAGTCGACGCGCTTTTGGCGGCGGCCAGGCGGCGCAGCGGGCCGGAGGGGCTCAGGCTCACCGCCTTACTTGAGGTCCTCTACGCCACAGGCTTGCGGGTGTCGGAACTGGTTGGGCTTCCGGCGGCGGCCGTGGCGCGCGATCCCAGCGTTCTGATCGTGCGCGGCAAGGGCGGCAAGGAGCGGATGATCCCCCTCGGCGCGGCGGCGCGCGCGGCGCTTCAGGACTACCTGACGGTGCGCGAGCGCTTTCTGCGTGGCGCCGAAGATAGCCAATGGCTTTTCCCCTCGCGCAGCATGGGTGGGCACCTCACCCGGCACCGCTTTGCGCAGCTGCTCAAGGAACTCGCCCAGGAATCCGGCCTTGATGCCGCGAAGATCTCGCCCCATGTGCTGCGCCATGCCTTCGCCAGCCATCTCCTGGGCCGCGGTGCTGACTTGCGCGCCGTGCAACAGATGTTGGGGCACGCGGATATTTCCACGACGCAGATTTACACCCACGTTCTCGACGAACGGCTTAAATCCCTCGTGCGCGATCACCACCCGCTCGCCGAACAAGACGCTGCCCCAACACGCAATCGCGCCAAGAGCGGTTGATTTCGGGGGGTGGGCAAGTCTAATTAACCCGCACGAACATCAAGGCTTCAGTCTCGAAGCACGGCGTTAGCCGACCCTCGCCAGCCGGTTTCTTTCCGGCATTGCCCGGTCCCGTCCGGGCACTTAACGCAGAAAGAAAGGAAATCCATGAGCTTCAAGATCGTTGAACAGGCACCCGCGCGGCTGAACCGCACGGAGCTCGCGGTTCCGGGCAGCAACTACCGCTTCATCGAGAAGGCGGCCGAGTCGCCCGCCGACGTCATCTTCCTCGACCTGGAAGACGCGGTGGCGCCCGACGACAAACCCCAGGCGCGCAAGAACATCATCAAGGCGCTCAACGAGATCGACTTCGGCAACAAGACCATGTCGGTTCGCATCAACGGCCTGGACACGCACTACATGTACCGGGACGTGATCGATATCATCGAGCAGGGCGGCGAGCGCCTGGACCTCTTCATGATCCCCAAGGCCGGCACGGCGGCGGACATCTACGCCGTGGACATGCTGGTGACCCAGGCCGAGGACGCGGTCGGGCGGAAGAAGAAGCTCGGCTTTGAGATGATCATCGAGACCGCGCTTGGCATGTCGAACGTCGATGCGATCGCCGCCGCGAGTCCGCGCAACGAATCGCTGCACTTCGGTGTCGCCGACTACGCTGCCTCGACCCGGGCGCGCACCACGGTAATTGGCGGCCCCAACCCCATGTACGGCGTCTTGACCGACGCGACCGAAAGCGGCGAGCGCGACTATCACTGGGGCGACATGTGGCACTACGCCATTGCCCGCATGGTGGTGGCGGCGCGCGCCAACGGCCTGCGCCCGGTGGACGGACCCTTCGGCGACATCCAGGACCCGGACGGCTATAAGGCGCAAGCCTTCCGCGCCGCAGTGCTGGGCTGCGAAGGCAAGTGGGCCATCCACCCCTCCCAGATCGAGCTCGGTCAGGCGGTGTTCAGCCCCTCCGAGGCCGAGGTCGAAAAGGCCAAGCGCATTCTCGACGCCATGGAGCAGGCCCAGAAGGAAGGCAAGGGCGCCGTCACCCTCGACGGGCGCCTGATCGATATCGCCTCCATTAAGCAGGCGGAAAACCTGGTCAACAAGGCCAAGCAGATCGCCGGCAGCTGATCGGGCAGCGCCCTGCCCATGGGGGCGGGGCGCTCTCCCAACGCTCGGGACCACCCTTTCCGCGTCATCGCGAGCCGCCCTCTTCCGTCATTGCGAGCCGCCCTCTTCCGTCATTGCGAGCCGAAGGCGGCGTGGCGATCCAGAGGTACTGGACCACGGCGTTCGCCCAAACCAACAACCTCTGGATTGCTTCGCCTTCGGCTCGCAATGACGGAAGAGGGCGGCTCGAAATAACGGTTCGTGAGAACGGCGACCGGCCTATTCGCTGTCCGCCTTGATCTTGCGCCAGCGGGCGACGTTGCGGTTGTGCTGCTTGAGTGTTTCCGCGAAGGCATGCCCGCCGCTGCCGTCGGCGACGAAGAAGATGAACTTCGTTTCGGCCGGATTGAGCGCGGCTTCCACCGCCGCGCGGCCCGGGTTGGCGATTGGCCCCGGGGGCAATGCCTCGATCCGGTAGGTGTTGTAGGGGTGATCGACTTGCCAGTCCTTGCGCGTCAGGGCGCGGCCCAAGGGCGCCTTGCCCTCGGTCAGAGCAAAGACCACGGTGGGATCGGACTGCAGCTTCATGCCTTGCCTAAGCCGGTTCACGAAAACGCTCGCCACCACGTCGCGCTCGGCGGCCACGCCGGTCTCTTTCTCGATGATCGAGGCTAAGACGACCGCTTCCTCCGGCGTGTTCAAGGGCAGATCTTCCGCCCGGTTCTCCCAAAGCTCCGTCACCATCGCCCGCATGTCCGCCTGCATGCGCCCGACAAGCGCCGCGCGATCGTCGCCATAGGAGAAATGATAGGTTTCCGGAAGCAGTGAGCCTTCCGGCGGCACGTCCTTGGCCTCCCCGACCAGCCCGTCAACGCCATTGACCAAGGCCAAAATCTCTTGGGAGGTCAGGCCTTCGGGGATTGTGACGCGGCGCATGACCGTCTTGCCCGACGACAAGAGATCCACGATTCCACGCTGAGAGATCGCGGCTGGAAAGGCGTATTCGCCCGCGCGCAAATCCCGGCTGCGACCCAGCAACTCCACTCCGGCCCGGAAGACCAAGGGTTCGCGCAGCACGCCCTCGTCCCGCAATTGCTGGGCTATGCCCGCCACTCCGGTGCCGCGCGCGATCACCAGGGTCTTGTCTTGCTCGAGCGGCCCCGCGCGCTCGAAAGCGTTGTAGCCATAAATGCCCAGCGCCCCGACCCCAAGCGCCGCCAACACAATCAGCGCGAAGCCGATGCGGAAGAGGCGGAGGAACATGGAAGGGGGCGCCTTCAGTCCGGCGCGGCGAGCACCAAACTCGCGTTGGTCCCGCCGAAGCCGAAGGAATTGCTGAGCGCGTAGTTGACCGGGCGCTCCTTGGCCTGATGGGGCACGAGGTCCACGCCCTCGGACTCCGGCGCAGGCTCATCGAGATTGAGAGTGGGCGGCACCACGGAATCCCGGATCGAAAGAATGCAGAAGATCGCCTCCACTGCTCCCGCGGCCCCCAGCAGATGCCCGATCGCCGATTTGGTGGAGGACATCGAGAGCTGCCCGATGGAATTCCCGAACAAGCGCCGGACCGCCCCGAGCTCAATGATATCGCCCAGGGGAGTCGAGGTGCCGTGGGCGTTGATGTAGTCGATATCCGCGGGATTGATCTTGGCCCGCTTCAGCGCCGCGGCCATGGAGCGGTAACCGCCGTTGCCGTCCTCCGCGGGTGCGGTGATGTGATAGGCGTCGCCGGACATGCCATAGCCCACGACCTCCGCGTAGATCGGGGCACCGCGCTTCTTGGCGTGTTCGTACTCTTCGAGCACCACCACGCCCGCGCCCTCGCCCATCACGAAGCCGTCGCGCCCCTTGTCCCAAGGCCGAGAGGCCGTCTCGGGAGCGTCGTTGTAAGCTGTCGACAAGGCCCGCGAGGCGCAGAAGCCCGCAATGCCGATCCGGCCGACCGCCGCCTCGGCGCCGCCGGCCACCATCACGTCCGCGTCGTCGAGCGCGATCAGGCGGGCGGCATCGCCGATCGCATGCGCACCGGTCGAGCAGGCTGTCACCACCGAATGGTTCGGTCCCCTGAAGCCGTATTTGATCGACACCTGGCCCGAGATGAGATTGATCAAGGCCGCCGGGATAAAGAAGGGCGAGAGCCGCCGTGGCCCGCGTTCGTGCACGGTGACCGCGCCCTCGCAGATCGTTTCCAAGCCGCCGATGCCCGAGCCGATCATGACGCCGGTGCGGTCGAGGTCCTCTTCGCCCGTGGGCATCCAGCCGGAATCCTCCACCGCCTGCTCGGCGGCCGCCAGCCCGTAATGAATGAAGCGGTCCATCTTCCGCTGGTCCTTGGGGGGCACCCAAGCGTCCGCGTCGAAACCGCCGTCTTCCAGCGCGCCTGCCGGAGGTTGTCCCCCGATCTTCGCTGGCAGATCGGAAAAGTCGAACCCTTCCAGCAGCCGGATGCCCGACTTGCCATCCAGCAAGGCAGGCCACACGTGCTCGACCCCTGTGGCCAAGGGCGTGACTACCCCAAGTCCCGTGACGACAACACGTCTCATAAGAGTATCACCATACGCTCATCCGGCGCTCGCCTGCCTTCCAACAAGCCATGAGCGGCTCCAGCCGCCCATGGTGAAGGCAGGTGGATGGCCCGCAAGGGTCTCAGGCGTGTTCTTCGATGAAGGAGATCGCGTCCTTGACGGTCACAATCTTCTCCGCCGCGTCGTCCGGGATCTCGCAGCCAAACTCTTCCTCGAAAGCCATGACCAACTCGACCGTGTCCAGGCTATCCGCGCCCAGATCGTCGATGAAGCTGGCTGTTTCGGTCACCTTGCCCTCTTCGACGCCAAGATGCTCGACCACAATTTTCTTAACGCGTTCCGCGACGTCACTCATGTTCGCTTTTCCCTACCTTCGCTGACTACCCTTGGTGCCAAGACGTTCCCAACCTTGGGCGCCGGCGCCGGTTCGATTGCTGCTCTTCGGATGTCGGCTGGCCGCTGGCTCGCGAAAAGCGCCGCGTCTTAGCACAAGACCACCGCAAAATCCAAGGACTCCCCCAACGGGTTCCGCGATAAGCCGCGCGGACTCCCAAATTTCAAGGTCATATCATGGCCATTCCGCCGTTAACGTGCAAGGTTTGGCCCGTCACATACCCCGATTCCTCGCTGGCCAGATAAACGCAGGCCGCCGCCACATCCCCAGCGCCGCCCAAACGGCCAGATGGAATCCTGCTTAGAATGCTTTCGCGCTGCGATTCGTTCAATGCATCCGTCATCGCCGTTTCGATCATGCCCGGCGCAACGCAGTTGACGGTAACATTGCGCGAGGCGACCTCGGCCGCCAGGGACTTGGACATCCCGATCATCCCGGCCTTGGAGGCGGCGTAGTTGGCCTGGCCGGGGTTTCCGGTCACGCCAACCACCGAGGTGATGCCGATGATGCGTCCCCAACGCCGCTTCATCATGCCCTTCAGCGCCGCCCGGCTCAGCCGGAAGGCGGCAGTCAGATTGACGTCAAGGACGGCGTCCCAATCCTCGTCCTTGAGCCTGAGGGTCAAGTTGTCGCGAGTGAGGCCGGCGTTGTTGACCAGGATATCCAGACCACCCATCGCGGCCTCGGCGGCACCGGGCAGGGCGGCGGTCGCCTCCGCGTCATCCAAGCGGCAGGGCAGCACATGCGCCCGCCCGCCAAGTTCGCCCGCCAAGGCGTCCAAGACCTCGACCCGCGTTCCGGAGACCGCCACGGTCGCGCCCTGTTCGTAGAAGGCCCGTGCAATGGCACCACCAATGCCCCCGGTGGCACCGGTCACAAGCGCCGTCTTGCCAGTCAAGTCGAACACGATTCCCTCCCTCGCCGTTCTTTCCCGCCCCAAGCCGATCGGGACCTTAGAGGCTTTTCACGAATTCCTCGATTTCCGCCGGCGTTCCAACCGAGCGGGCGGCGAGTTCGCGATCAATACGGCGCGCCAAACCGGACAACACCTTTCCGGCGCCGATCTCAACCAACTCTTCCACGCCCTGGGACTTCATGAAGAGCACGCCCTCGCGCCAGCGGACAAGACCAGTGACCTGCTCGACCAGGAGCTTGCGCAAGGTTTCGGGATCCTGCACGGGCTCGGCGGTGACGTTCGCGACTATGGGCAGCAAGGCCGGCGCAATCACCACCTCCGCCAAGGCTTGGGCCATGGCGTCCGCCGCGGGAGCCATCAAGGCGCAGTGGAAGGGTGCGGAAACGGGCAGCATCACGCTGCGCCGCGCGCCCTTGTCAGCGGCAATCGTCAAGGCGCGCTCCACCGCCTCGAGATGACCGCTCACCACCACCTGGCCAGGCGCGTTTTCATTCGCCGCAGAGCAAACCTGGGTTTGCCCATCGGGCGCGGCGGCGGCCTCGGCGGCAACGTCCCGCGCGGTGTCGAGATCCAGTCCCAAGAGAGCGGCCATCGCCCCCTCGCCCACCGGAACGGCCCGCTGCATGGCCTGGCCGCGCAGTTTCAGAAGCCGGGCCGCGTCCGCAGGCTGCAGACACCCCGCCGCGGCCAAAGCCGAGTATTCGCCCAGCGAATGACCCGCCACGAAGCTCGCGGCTTCGTGGGGCACCACCCCGGCCTCGGCGCGCAGCACGCCGAGCACCGCCAGGCTATGAGCCATCAGGGCCGGTTGCGCGTTCTCAGTCAGCATGAGGTCTTCCGCCGGCCCCTCGAACATCAGGCGCGAAAGGTTCTGCGACAGGGCGTCATCGACCTCCTCGAAGACCATCCTCGCTTGCGAGAAGGCCTCCGCCAAATCGCGGCCCATGCCGACCGCCTGACTTCCTTGCCCGGGAAAGACGAATGCAGGTTTCATGACGTGGGATATGTCCCGATAAGTTCCGAAGGGGTCGCGTAGTGATACCCCCGCGCCGTCCCCTGTCAAGCATGGCCGGGTGCCTTGAGAGCATTCGGCACCAGGAGCGTATTGGGCACAGGCCCTCTCCCCCACCCGGCCAGCCATCTAGGATGCACTTGCGCGGGCGGCCCTCTGGGAGAACACTTGCGGACGAGGGCCGGTGATGGGCGGCCCAGCCCAACTCTTGCGTGCCGGACCCGAATGTGTATATTCCCGCGCTTCGGCGGGTTCCGGCATTCGGGCCGGGTCCGCTTCTCCTTGCCGGTTCCCTCTTCGCCTCGAGCCTTTCAGGGCCGCGCGTACGGGATCGGCTAGGACCGGCCGGCCGCCAAGAAAGCCAAGTTTTTCAGTCTTCAGCGGGGGCTCCGGTCCATGAAAAGCCGTAAGGAGCCAAACGGATGCCATTTTACGAAAGCGTGCTGATCGCACGCCAGGATATCTCGGCCGCGCAGGTGGACAACCTGGCGGACGAATTGACCGAGGTCGTCAAGGCCAACGGCGGAGAGGTCGCCAAGCGCGAGTATTGGGGCCTCAAGAACCTAGCCTACAAAATGAAGAAGAACCGCAAGGGCCACTACGTCCTGCTCAATTTGGACGCGCCGCCCGCGGCGGTAACCGAGTTCGAGCGCATCATGCGCTACAACGAGGACATCCTGCGCTATTTGACCGTGCGCGTGGCCGCCTTGGACCCCGAGCCGTCGGTGATGATGCAAAAGGGCCGTGACGACCGGCCCCAGCGCGGCCGCTTCGGGGGCCGCGATGGCGGCCGCGGCGACCGCGACCATCGCGGGGACCGTGGTGGAGACCGAGAAAACCGTGAGGGTCGTGGCGACCGCGAAAACCGCGCCGAGCGTGAAGGAGACCGGGCATGAGTGTCGAAATCGTCAGCCGGGGCGGTGCCGCGCGCCGCCCGTTCTTCCGGCGCCGCAAGTCCTGCCCCTTCTCCGGCCCCAACGCGCCGAAGATCGATCATAAGGACGTGCGCCTGCTGCAGCGCTTCATTTCCGAGCGCGGCAAGATCGTGCCGAGCCGCATTACCGCCGTCTCGGCCAAGAAGCAGCGCGAACTGGCGCGCGCCATCAAGCGCGCGCGCTTCCTGGGGCTTCTGCCCTACGTGATCCAGTAAGGAGGCCGAGATATGGACGTGATCCTGCTGGAGCGTATCGAGAACCTGGGGCAAATCGGCGAGACCGTGAAAGTGCGCCCCGGCTTCGCGCGCAACTTTCTGCTTCCGCAGAAAAAAGCCCTGCGCGCGACCGAAGCGAACCAGGCCGCCTTCGAAAAGGACCGGGCTCGCTTGGAAGCCGAGGACCTGAAGCGGCGCACCGACGCGGAGGCTCTCTCCGCGCGGATCGACGGCCTCAATGTGGTGATGATTCGCCAGGCCGGCGACAGTGGCCAGCTCTATGGCTCGGTATCTGCGCGCGACGTGGCGGAGGCCGTGAGCGAGAAGAGCGAGGTCCCGATCGAGCGCGCGCACGTGGCCTTGGACAAGCCCATCAAGACGCTGGGCCTGCACGACGTTCGCATCCGCCTGCACGCCGACGTGGGCATTGGTGTGAACGTGAACGTGGCGCGCTCGGAGGCCGAGGCGGAGATTCAAGCTCAGGCCGGGCGGACCGTCAGCGTGGAAGAGCAACGCCAGATGGCCGAGGCGGCGAGCGAGGAGATCGAGGAGATCCTGGCCGAAGCCGACGCGGCCGAAGAGGCTAAATCGGAAGACGCTTCCGAAGACGTCGAGAACCCCGAGGCCGAAGAAGAAAAGCCTGCATAGGACGTTCGCACTTCCTTTAAAACGTGCTTCGCAAGGCGGCGGCTCAATTCATGAGCCGCCGCCTTTTTCACGCGTAGCCTTGCGCAATTATGGCAAATTGGTGAACAATAACGGTGCGGTAGGGAGGATTGCGGTCAAAAGACGTCGACGATGCGGAGGTGAAAAACGATGCTTCGGAGAATACTATCTCGAGTCATCTCTGTCGGATCCTTGGAGCTTATCGGCGCGGATGGGCACAAGGAAATCTACGGCAACGGCACCGAGCCTAAGGTCACGCTGAAAATCCAAAAACCCAGCGTCGAGTGGACGGTGCTGATCAACCCCCTCCTCAAATTTCCTGAAGCCGTCATGGAAGGGAACATCACGGTCGAGCAAGGCAGCATCCGCGACTTGATGTGCCTGCTCATGAGCAATGACCAGGAAATCAAGACCGACCCCCTCATCAAGACGGTCAACCGTTTACTGCGTCAGGGGCCCTCGTTGCGGCAATTCAATCCCCTGCAGCGGGCCAGGAAGAATGTCGCCCACCACTACGATCTTTCGGGCCGGCTCTACGATCTCTTCCTCGATCCCGACAAACAGTATTCCTGCGCTTACTTCCGCACGCCCGACACGTCGCTGGAGAACGCGCAGGTCGACAAGAAGCGCCACATCGCTAGTAAACTGTTGCTTGAGCAGTCCGACTTGGAGGTCTTGGACATCGGGTCCGGATGGGGCGGGATGGGGCTTTACCTGGCTCAAGAGGCCAGCAGCCGGGTCACCGGCGTGACCTTGAGTGTTGAGCAGCACAAGATCAGCCAAGAGCGCGCGCGCGAAGCCGGGCTGGAGGACCGCTGCCGTTTCGATCTCAGGGACTACCGCGATGAAACCCGCAGTTTCGACAGGATCGTGTCCGTGGGCATGTTCGAACACGTGGGCAAGAAGAACTATGACGAGTTCTTCGCCAAAATCGGCGACCTGATGACCGACGACGGCGTCTGTCTCCTGCACTCGATCGGGAACTTCGACGAGCCGGCGCCTACAAACCCCTTCATCCGGAAGTACATCTTCCCGGGTGGCGACGTGCCCTCGCTTTCCGAGGTCACGGCAGCGGTCGAGCGCGCCGGGCTCTTCATCACGGATATCGAAATTTTGCGGCTGCACTACGCCGAGACCCTGCGCCACTGGCATCAACGTTTCCTCGAGAAGCGCGAAGAAGCGAAGGCGCTTTACGACGAGCGCTTCTGCCGCATGTGGGAGCTTTATCTGACCGGCTGCGAGATGTCCTTCCGCTACCAAGGGCTGATGGTGTTCCAGATGCAGATCTCCAAGCGCCTGGAGACCGTGCCCTTGACCCGCGATTACATGGTGGATTGGGAGCGCGCGCACAGCACTGACGCGCAAGCGCAAGCGGCGGAGTAACCACGCGCCGTCCGGACCGGCGAAGGCGGTTCGCGGGTGGGGATCAGTTATCCCCGTGATCCTTTCTTCTCAAGATCGGGAGGGCTATCTCCGACTCCGGGGCGGCTGCTAGGTTCGTCCCTGTCATGGAAACACAAAGAAGCAACTTCGCAGCGGTGCCGCTGTCGCAAGAGTCGGACGCGAACCTGCGCCTGCCACCGGCGAACCCGGAAGCCGAGCAGGCTCTGCTCGCGGCAATCCTCGCGAACAATTACGCCTTCGAGAAAGTCTCCGACTTTCTCATGCCGGAGCATTTCTCCGATGCGGCTCACGCCCGAATCTACGCCGCCTGCGGCATCTTGATCGAGCGCGGACAAATCGCGACCGCGGTGACCCTGAAGAATGTCTTCGATCAGGATGGCGATCTGGCCGACGTTGGTGGCGCTCAGTATCTCGGGCAGCTGCAAGCGTCCTACGTCAACATCGTCGACACCCGAAACTACGGGCGCATCATTCACGACCTCTACCTGCGCCGGCAGTTGATCGACCTCGGCGAGGACGTGGTGAACGACGCCTTCGAGCACGACCTGGAACACAGCGCCACGGATCAGATCGAATCCGCCGAACAGCGCCTTTACAATCTCGCCGAAAGCGGACAGGTGGAAGGGGGCCTGCAAGCCTTCCGCTTGGCGCTCACACAAGCCATCGAGATGGCCGAAAGCGCCTACAAGCGCGACGGCGAATTAGCGGGCGTCGCCACTCATCTGACCGACTTGGACAAGCTGCTCGGCGGCCTGCATAAGTCGGACCTGTTGATCTTGGCCGGGCGCCCCTCCATGGGCAAAACCTCGCTGGCCACCAATATCGCCTTCAACATCGCGAAGTCCCGGCGGCGCGAAACCGACGACAGCGGCGCCGAGATCGAACAGCCGGAAGTGGTCGCCTTCTTCTCGCTCGAAATGTCGGCCGAACAGCTTGCCGGACGTATCATCGCAGAGCGCGCCGAAGTGCGATCCGACGCGATCCGCAAGGGCGAGCTCAACGACGACGAGTTCGACCGCGTGCTGGATGCCGCCCGCGAGCTGCAGTCCCTACCGCTGTTCATCGACGACACGCCCGCGATCTCGGTTCCGGCTTTGAGGACCCGGGCGCGCCGCCTGAAGCGCCAACAGGGCTTGAGTCTGATCGTGGTCGACTACCTGCAGCTTCTGTCCCCAACCGCCGCCGGCCGCTCGGACAACCGGGTGCAGGAGGTTTCCGAAATCACCCGGAGCCTGAAGGCCGTCGCCAAGGACCTGAACGTTCCCGTGCTGGCGCTTTCGCAGTTGAGCCGCGCCGTTGAGCAGCGCGAGGACAAACGGCCGCAGCTTGCCGACCTGCGCGAGTCCGGGTCCATCGAACAAGACGCCGACGTGGTCATGTTCGTGTTCCGTGAACAGTACTATCTGGAGCGGGCGGAACCCACGCAGCGCGAGGCGGAGACAGCGGAAAAATTCGACGAGCGTCATGAGCGCTGGAAAGAACGCTGCGAGGCGGCCTATGGTCTCGCGGAAGTGATTGTCGCCAAGCAGCGGCACGGCCCAATCGGTACCCGCAAACTGGTATTCCATGGCGAGACCACGAAGTTCAGCGACTACATTCCCGACGACCATCTTCCGGACCCGCACTGACGCACAGGCCGGCGGAGCGCGCAGACATGCCAGCCGCCCCTAGGCCGTCTGATCCCGCCGACCGCGCCGGGGCGATCCTGACCATCGATCTCGACGCGGTGGCGGCGAATTACCGCCGCCTTCGCGAGGAGCTCAAGGGCGCGCCCTGCGCAGCGGTGGTGAAGGCGGATGCCTATGGCTTGGGCCTGTCGAGGGTAGCTCCAGCCCTCTGGGGGGCGGGTGCCCGGAAGTTCTTCACAGCCCAGCTGGACGAGGCCATCGCCCTGCGCGCGGTTCTGCCGGAGGCGGAAATACATGTGCTGAACGGCTTGATGCCCGGTGCCGAAGCGGACTACCTGGCTTATCGCCTGGAGCCGGTCCTGAACAGCCTGGAGGAGATCGCCCGTTATCGGAGCCTCGCCCGAGACAAACCCCTGCCGGCAATCTTGCACGTGGATACAGGCATGAATCGTCTGGGGCTGGAGGGCGCGGAGGTCGACATCTTGGCCGAAACGCCCTCACTCCTCGAAGGCATCAAAGTGACCTCGGTGATGAGTCACCTGGCTTGCGCCGATACCTCCGAGCATTCCATGAACCGGGACCAGTTGCGGCGGTTCCGGGACTCCCTCGACCGCCTGCCGGCGGCCCCCAGAAGCTTCGCGAACTCTCCCGGTATCTTTCTCGGCCCGGATTTCCACTTCGACTTTGGGCGCCCGGGCTCGGCGCTCTACGGCGTCAATCCGACCCCCGGCAAGCCAAATCCCATGCGCCAAGTCATTCGTCTACAAGGAAAAATCCTACAGGTGCGCGCAATTGACGCCTCGGAGAGCGTTGGCTATGGTGCCGCGTTCCGGGCGAAGGCGCCCTCGCGCATCGCCACGATCGCCGTCGGCTACGCGGATGGCTACCTGCGTTCCGTATCCCACGGCACGCAAGCCTGGGTTGGGGGGCACGAGGCAAACGTGGTGGGCCGCATTTCAATGGATTTGGTGACGCTCGACGTCAGTGGCCTGCCCGAAAGCCTTTCACGGCCCGGCGCGCTGGTCGACCTGATTGGGCCCGAGCACTGTGTGGACAAGCTGGCCGAACGCGCCGGAACCATCGGCTACGAGATTCTGACGTCGCTCGGCGGCCGCTACCATCGCGTTTATCGCGGCCGGTGACCATGGTCCCTATTCTCACACCGCTCGGCCGCACGTTCCTGGTTTTCCTTGAAGCGGCTGGCCGTCTGGTCATCTTCACGGTCAGCGCGCTGTCCCACTGTTTCCGCCCGCCGCTCTATCCGCGCCTGATCCTGCGGCAGATGGTGGAAATCGGCTATTACTCCCTGCCGGTGGTGGGCCTGACGGCGCTCTTCTCACGCATGGTGCTGGCGCTGCAGAGCTACACCGGGTTCGGGCGCTTCTCCGCGGAGAGCGCCATCCCCCAGGTGGTGGTGGTCTCGATCACCCGCGAGCTTGGGCCGGTGCTGGCGGGCTTGATGGTCGCGGGCCGGATCGGCGCCGCGATGGCGGCGGAAATCGGCACCATGCGGGTCACCGAGCAGATCGACGCGCTGACCACCCTCGCCACGAATCCCTTCAAGTACCTTGTGGCCCCGCGCTTGATCGCCGGTGTGATCACCTTGCCCCTGCTGGTGGTGGTGGCGGACATCATCGGCGTCTTCGGCGGCTATCTGGTGTCGATCTACAAGCTGGGCTTCAACGCCTCCACCTACATCACCAACACCATCGACGTTCTGGAAACCCAGGACGTGGTTTCCGGACTGGTGAAGGCGGCGGTCTTCGGGTTCCTGATCACCTTGATGGGCTGCTACAACGGCTATCACTCCAAGGGTGGCGCCCAAGGCGTGGGCACGGCCACCACCAACGCGGTGGTCTCCGCGTCCATCCTGATCCTGAGTTTCAACTATCTGATCACGGAGTTGTTCTTCGCCAGATGAGCAAACCGAAGATCCGCATTCGCGGCCTGCGCAAGGCCTTCGGCAACAACCTGGTCCTCGACGGCTTGGATCTCGACGTGGCCGAGGGGCACTCGCAAGTGGTGATCGGCGCCTCGGGAAGCGGTAAGTCCGTCCTGCTGAAATGCATCCTTGGCCTCTTGCGCCCGGACGAGGGCACCATCGAGATCGATGGGCGCGATGTGGTTGGGCTCGGGGGCCGCGCACTGGACGAGGTGCGCGCTAAGTTCGGCATGCTGTTTCAGTCCGCGGCCCTCTTCGACTCCCTGAATCTTTGGGAGAACGTCGCCTTCGGCCTGGTGCAAGGCAAGGGCCTTTCCCGCCGCAAGGCCCGCGAAATCGCTATGGAGCGCTTGGCGGAAGTCGGGATCGGGGAGGAACTCTCGACACTTTATCCGGCGGAGATCTCCGGTGGCATGCGCAAACAGGTGGGCTTGGCCCGCGCTATCGCAACCGAGCCCGAGATCTTGTTCTTCGACGAGCCCACCACCGGGCTCGACCCAATCATGGGCGACCTGATCGACAAGCTGATCCGTAAGTGCACGCGCGAACTGGGGGCCACCGGCCTATCCATCACCCACGACATGGCGAGCGCCCGGCGTATCTCGGACCGGATGGCGTTGATTTACCGCGGCAAAGTGATCTGGAACGGCCCGACCGCGGAAATGGATACCTCGGGCAACGCCTTCGTCGAGCAATTCATCGAAGGCCGCACGGAAGGCCCGATCGAAGTCGATTTTCTGCAAGAGCACGCCTGATCCGAGGGCTAGCGGCGACTCCATTGGGCGGGCAATGATCCAAAGTCTCGAAACGGCGGCACGGAAAGCCAAATGAAGCACCACGCGGTCTTCGTCTGCCAAGCTTGCGGTGCCGCTCACGCCAAGTGGGCTGGACGCTGCGAAAGTTGCGGCGAGTGGAACGCCATCGTGGAGGAGGCGCCAAGCTCAAACGCGCCCGGCGGGCTTTCAGCGGGGCGCTCGCGCGGCGGCGGGCGCAAAGTCGATTTCGTGACCTTGGCCGGGGAAAGTGCCCAAGCGCCGCGCCGGGTGTCCGGCATCGCAGAACTTGACCGCGTGCTTGGTGGCGGCCTGGTGCCGGGTGCCGCGGTCTTGATCGGAGGCGACCCTGGAATCGGCAAATCGACCCTGTTGCTGCAGGCGGCGGCGGCGCTCTCGACGAAGGTGCCGGGTACCTGCGCCTATATCTCCGGGGAGGAGGCCATCGACCAGGTGCGCCTGAGGGCCGCCCGGCTCGGCCTAGAGGCCGCGCCGGTCAGTTTGGCGGCCGCGACCTCCGTGCGCGATTTGATTGCTTCGCTGGACCGCCCCGACGCGCCGGGAACCGTGGTGATCGACTCGATTCAGACCATGTACGTGGACACCTTGGATTCCGCGCCGGGAACCGTCGCCCAAGTGCGCGCCAGCGCCCAGGAACTCATCCGCCTGGCCAAACAACGCGGGTTTTCCTTGCTGCTGGTCGGGCATGTCACCAAGGAAGGCATGATCGCCGGGCCGAAGGTGCTTGAGCACATGGTCGACACCGTGCTGACCTTCGAGGGCGAGCGCGGCCATCAATTCCGCATCCTGCGCGCCACAAAGAACCGCTTTGGTCCGACGGACGAAATCGGCGTCTTCGAAATGACCGATTCCGGCCTGACGGAGGTCGCGAACCCCTCTGCCCTGTTCCTCGCCGAGCGCAGCGGGGAGGTTGCCGGGGCCGCGGTTTTCGCCGGCATTGAGGGCACGCGCCCGGTGTTGGTCGAGATTCAGGCACTTGTGGCGCCCTCGGCGCTGGGTACACCTCGGCGCGCGGTGGTCGGCTGGGATTCCGGACGCTTGGCAATGGTGATCGCCGTCTTGGAGGCGCGCTGCGGGCTTGTGCTAGCGGGCCGTGACGTTTATTTGAACGTCGCGGGTGGCTTGCGCATCGGCGAGCCGGCGGCCGACTTGGCGGTCGCCGCAGCGCTGGTTTCGGCGGCGAGCGACCGCCCGGTGCCGGCGCAGTCCGTAGTTTTCGGCGAAATCGGGCTTTCCGGCGAAGTGCGGGCCGTCAGCCAAAGCGATGCACGCCTGAAGGAAGCAGCGAAGTTGGGATTCACACAGGCATTTTTGCCATCTCCCCGGGGCAAGGCCCAGCGGTCGAGCTCCGGAATCGAACGGCGGGACATCGGCCATCTGCAAGACCTGCTCGCCGCATTGGCCGATCCGGTAAGATCGAGCCGGGCGGCGGAGGTCATCTGAAGGGTCAGTCGAAGGCGCTCATGGAGTCCTTACCCATCAATCCGACCGATCTCGCGGTCATTATCATTCTCTTGATCTCGGCGGCCATCGCCTTTTTGCGCGGGATGGTGCACGAGGTCTTGGCGATCGGCGCCTGGGTGGGGGCGGCGCTTATCACCCTCTACTTCTACCTGCCGACCCAGGAATTCGCGCGCAAGTACATCGAAGTCGAGCTTGCCGCCGATATCACCGCCGGCGTGGTGCTGTTTCTGCTGGCCTTGGTCGTCTTCTCCATTATCTCGCGTATCTTGGCGCGACGGGTGCAGGAAAGCAGCCTTGGCGCCCTCGACCGCTCGCTTGGCTTGCTCTTCGGCCTCGCCCGCGGCTTCGTCGTGGCGATCCTCTGCTGGATGCTGGTTACCTGGCTATTCCCGGAGGAAGAGCGGCCGGAGTGGCTGCTGGAGGCACGCTCGCGCCCGCTTTTGGAGGAGGGGGCCGTGGTCCTGCGGGGCCTGGCGCCGGAGGAATTGCGCTTGCGCGGAGAGTCCGCCGCCGAACAAGCCCGCGAAAACACCGAAAACGCAATCGAGACCGGCAAGGCCGTTCAGGACTTGATGCAGCCCCCGCCACGCGCGCCTGAGAAAGACGGTGCGGGCGAGGACGCGACGGGCTATAACGATGCCCAACGCCGGGAGCTTCAGCGTCTCATAGACAGCCAACAGTAGCGAGCTGGCCCGCATGCTGACGACCAACCCCTTCGACGACGACAAGCTGCGCGAGGAGTGCGGCGTTTTCGGAATCCATGGCCATGTGGACGCCGCGGCTCACGCGGCACTCGGCCTACACGCCTTGCAGCACCGTGGGCAGGAAGCGGCGGGGATCGTCGCCTTCGACGGCGCGCGCTTCAACGCGCACCGGGACTTGGGCCACGTGGGCGACATCTTCTCCAGCGAGACGGTCATGAGCCGGCTGCGGGGCCACGCGGCGATCGGCCACAACCGCTACTCCACGACCGGCGACACGGTGATCCGCAATGTGCAGCCGATCTTCGCCGACCTGGAGTTCGGCGGCTTTGCCCTCGCCCACAACGGCAACCTGACCAACGCTGCGATCCTGCGCCACGAGCTGGTGCGGCGCGGGTCGATTTTCCAGTCCACCATGGACACCGAGGTCATCGTTCATTTGATTGCGACCTCGACCGCGACGACCATCGTCGACCGCCTGATCGACGCGCTGCGCCAGGTCGAAGGGGCCTATTCCCTGGTGGCGCTGACCGATGACGCGGTGATCGGCGTGCGCGATCCGCTTGGCGTGCGCCCCCTGGTGCTTGGCAAGCTGGACGACGCATACATCGTGACCTCGGAGACCTGCGCCCTCGATATCATCGGGGCCGAATTGGTCCGCGACGTCGAGCCTGGGGAGATGGTGGTGCTCGACGGTGGACCGCCGCGCTCCCTGCGCATTTCCCCGCCCATGCCCGACCGCCGCTGTATCTTCGAGTACATCTACTTCGCGCGGCCGGATTCTGTGATGGAAGGGACGTCGGTCTACGAAGCGCGCAAGCGGATCGGCCGCGAGCTCGCGCGTGAGAGCCATGTCGCCGCGGACGTCGTGGTGCCGGTGCCCGATTCCGGCGTGCCCTCGGCCCTGGGCTATGCGGAGGAATGCGCGACCCCCTTCGAGTTCGGCATCATCCGCAATCACTACGTCGGCCGCACCTTTATCGAGCCGGGGCAGGAGATCCGAGACCTTGGCGTTAAGTTGAAGCACAACGCCAATCGCGCGAAGCTCAAGGGCAAGCGGGTCGTGCTGGTGGACGACTCCATCGTGCGCGGAACCACCTCCCACAAGATCGTGCAAATGGTCAGGGCCGCGGGCGCCACGGAAGTGCATATGCGCATCGCCGCCCCACCAACAACCGATTCCTGCTTCTACGGTGTGGACACGCCGGAGCGGGATCAGCTGCTGGCATCCAAGATGCAAGTCAGCGATATGGCCGAGTATATTGGCGTCGACTCCCTGGTCTTCATCAGTCTCGATGGCCTCTACCGCGCCATGGGCGAGCCCGGGCGCAACAGCCTGCAGCCCCAGTTCTGCGATGCATGCTTCACCGGCGAGTACCCGACGCGACTGTCGGACCGGGAGAGCAATTCCTCGAGTCAGCTCTCCTTGCTGGCGGAACTCAAGCGCGCGTGAGTTAACGCCGGGCCATGTTCGCTTCTTTCTTTTGGCGCCTCGCCAACGGTGTCTTCGCCGCGGGCGGGGCAGCGGTCGCGGCGCAAGGGCCAGCCTTTTATCGCCAGTATCTCCAGCGCCTTGGCGGGCGGCTCGATCAATCGGAAAGCATCGTCGAGCGACTGGCCGAAGACGCCGCCCGCTATGGAGAAAGCTTGGCGGCTTATATCGCCAACTCCCTGAGCGATGCCTCGCCGCGTGCCAAGGACGCGGGTCAGCGCGCGCTTACGGAGGTCGAAGAAAACGCAAGCCTGGCCGAAGCCTATGCCGCCCTGAACGAGGCAAGCCCACTCGAACGGCCCCTGGTCTTCGCGCAGCACTTCGATCCTGAACTGGCCAAGGCGACCTTGCGCGATTACGTGCCGGCCTTGGATTTCAGCGCCGAGGGCTTGGTATACGCCGCCGCCGGGCTACTTGCCGGTTTGCTGCTCTTTGCCGGCGTGGAGCGGCTGTTCCGCCTTGCACGACGGGGTGTTGAAAGCCCGAAGGGAACGCGTAATGCCTGAGTCCCCCGAAGCCGCCGGCCGCCTGCTGGGCCGTGTCGCTGTCGTCACCGGAGCGTCCAGGGGGCTGGGCCGGGCGGTAGCCGCCCGCTTCGCCGCCGAGGGGGCACACTGCGTTCTTCTCGCCCGCACGGTCGGCGCGCTGGAGGAACTCGACGACGAGATCCGCAAGGCTGGCGGAACACGGCCGACACTGGTGCCCATGGATTTGCTGGACGCGGCGAAGACCGACCAACTGGGCGCTGCCTTGCACGACAGGTTCGGCCGGCTCGACGTGCTCGCGGGCTGCGCGGGCGCGCTGGGCAACCTCTCCCCCCTAGGCCATATCGGCCCAAAGGTCTGGGAGGAAACATTGAGCTTGAACCTGGGCGCCAACTACCGGCTCTTGCGCAGTCTGGACCCGCTGCTTCGGCGCTCGGGCTCGGGACGGGCGGTCTTCGCAACCTGCCAGGTTGGGCGCGGGAGCGCCTATTGGGCGCTTCAATCGGCCAGCAAGGCCGCCCTGGAGGCCATGGTGCTGTCCTACGCGCAGGAGGTCGCGAAGTTCGCCGTGACGGCAAACCTCGTCTCCCCGGGGCCCTTGCGCACAGGCCTCCGCGCCACGGCCTTTCCAGGTGAGGATCCAGAGACTGTGCCGCTTCCCGAGAGCGTCACCGATTGCTTCGTCGAACTCGCAAGCCGGGATGACGATCGAAACGGGCAGATCGTTAGCCCCTAGCTCCAGTCGTCGCCGCTGCGCGAACCGTCTGCCTCTCGCGGTTGGAAACCCGTGGGCCCGTTATCGCTCCACACCGATCGAATCGACCCGATCGCGATAGAAGGCGACGTGGCCGGCCAGGCCTTCCACGCCGGGGATCGGGTCGGGATAAGTCCAGACCGCATCCTCCGCGCGGCTGTCGCCGTCAACCAGATGCATGTAGCGCGCTTCGCCCTTATAGGGGCAGTGCGTCTTTCGCGCGCTATCCTCGAAGAACTCGGGCCGCAAATCGGCCTCCGGCAGATAGTAGACGTCGGGGTAGCCGGTCTCACGGACGACCAAAGCCCGCTCGGTGTGCGCCACTACCTTTCCGTTAAAAACTACCTTCACTTTTATATCGCTTGGTTCCAACTCCACCCTATGAAGCGTTGTCATATTCATTATCTTCTCCTTTTGCATCCCAATGCATCTGGGGCCTGCCTAGCCTTTGGAGAAGGGGTTTTTCGTGACTTTCATATGAATTCTGATCGGCGTTCCAGGTAGGTTGAAGTCCTCTCTTAGGGCGTTTTCCAAGTACCGCAGATAGGATTCCGGCAGATCCTTTGGATTGGAACAGGAAATTGCGAAGGTCGGGGGCCGGGCCCGCGCCTGGGTAATGTACTTCAGGCGAATGCGCCGCCCGCCCGGCGCCGGTGGAGGATGGGCGGCCGTCACCTCGCCCAACCAACGGTTGAGTGGACCGGTGGGAAGCCGTGTGTTCCAGACGTCATAAATTTGGAAAACGGCCTGCATGAGCTTGTCCAAACCCTTCCCGTGCAGGGCCGAGAGCGTGACCACCGGAATGCCGCGGGTTTGCGGAAAGGAGCGGGCCAGGCGGTCCTCGATCTGGCGCAAAGCCATAGCCCGATCAGGCACCGCGTCCCATTTGTTGAGCGCCACCACAAGCGCCCGGCCTTCATCGACAACCTGGCGGGCAATGGTCAGGTCTTGCTTCTCCATCCCCAATTCCGCGTCCAGCAGAAGCACCACGACCTGCGAAAAGTCGATGCTGTGCTTGGTGTCCGCCGCCGAGAGCCGCTCGACGCTGTCGGAAACCTTTGATCTTCGGCGCAAGCCGGCGGTGTCCACAAGCTGCAGCGGCCGACCCCGCCAATTCCACTCGACCGCGATGGAATCGCGGGTGATCCCCGCTTCCGGGCCGGTCAAAAGCCGCTCCTCGCCGAGTAGGCGATTGATCAGCGTGGATTTGCCGACGTTGGGACGGCCAACGACGGCGAGCTGAACCACCCGGTCTTCTTCCTTCCCATCGACTTGGGATTCCTCGGCCGGCCCATGGTCCTCCGGCATTTCCGGTGTGCCAAGCACATCCGCGAGCCGCTCGTGCAAATCGGCGAGGCCCAGGCCATGCTCCGCGGAAAGCGGGATCGGCTCGCCCAAGCCAAGTTCCCAGGCCTCCCCTAAAGCGGCCTCGCCTTGCCGCCCCTCGCACTTGTTGGCAGCCAACAGAACGGGCGTTTCGGCCCGCCGCAGCCAGTTCGCGAAATGCCGGTCCAATGGGGTCAGGCCGGCCCGGGCGTCGATCAGCAGCAGGACGGCGTCAGCCTCCCGCACGGCGCGTTCGGTCTGCTCGCGCATGCGTGCTTCCAGGCTGTCGTCGCTGACATCCTCCAGTCCGGCCGTATCGATGGCCACAAACTCCAGATCGAAAAGACGCGCCGCGCCTTCGCGCCGGTCGCGCGTGACTCCGGGCCGGTCGTGCACCAAGGCCGCCCGCCTCCCCGTCAAGCGGTTGAACAATGTGGATTTCCCAACATTGGGGCGACCCACGATGGCGAGCTTGACTGTCATCCCAAGGACGCTTTTCTCCGCTGCGATGCCAGGCTCAGCGCCAGGCCAGCAGGGTCCCATTCTCCGTCAAGAAGTAAAGCGTCGCGTCGGCGACCACGGGGGTCATGGTTGCCGCGCCCGCCAGTGACTTTTCCCATTGGATGGACCCGTCGAAGGGCGAGATCGCCTTCACCTTGGAGGTGGAGCTTGCCACGATCAGGCGCTCGCCCGCGAGCACGGGGCCGAACCAATGGATCGGATCCTCCAAATCCTCCGGGTCTTCGAACCGCGGCAAGTCGGTCACCCAACGAACCCGGCCGTCCAGCCGGGTGAGCGCAACCAATTGCTGCTCGTTCGAAATGACGAAGATGAACTCGCCGGCCACCCAGGGCATCTGGGTACCGCCGATTTCAACCTCCCAAGCGCGGGCGCCACGTCTCAAGTCCACCGCCGTCATGCGCCCGGAATGGCCCACCGCGAAGACGAGATCGCGATCCACCACCGGAAGGCCGCGTATCTGAGCGATATCCTCGGTCTGGTCGGTGCGGCGGCTGGACGCCAGGCTTTGCTCCCATAGCAGCCGGCCGTTTTCCGCCAAGAGAGCGAAAAACTCACCGGAGGAATAGGGAACGATGACGCTCGAGCCCGAAACAGCCGGATTGGCCATGCCGATCAGCCCGGCAATTTCCTCAATGCCAGATTGATCCCAGAGGTTTTTGCCGGTTTCCGCGTCGAGCGCCCGGACTTGATTGTCCAAGGTTACGACATAAACACGTCCGGCCGCCACGGTCGGGGCGGCCCGCATGGGCGCCGGAACCGGCGTTTGCCAAATGACCGAGCCATCCGAAGCGTTCAAGGCGAAGACCTGGGCGAAGCCCGTCGTGACGTAAAGCCGCCCGTCCGCCCGAGCAATCCCGCCACCGAAGTAGCCGTCGTCTTCGTCCTCCGGCTCAAGATCGACACGCCATCTGCGCTTACCGCTGGAGGCGTCGAAGGCGCTGACCGTGGAGCGCGAGTCCATGGTGTACACGACGCCATCGACGATGACCGGCTGGGCCAGGAGCTGCGCGTCGGAGGAGTTCCCGCTTCCCACGTCCGCGCGCCAGGCCCGGCTGGGTTGCGCGCCGAGCGCCAGATGTTGGAGAGCATGTGGCTCATTGCCACCGGCCTGAGCCCAGTTCGCGTTCCGCTCCGCCGGCGGCAGAACGACCTCGAGCTCGGAAATGGAGCTGTCGGCCTGAATCAAGTCCTCGACGCCGACCATGATGGAGACCCGCTCGCCAGGCAGCTTCTCCTCTTCGGTTCCACCAAGCCAGCCACAGCCGGAAACGAGCGCAAGCGTCGCCAGAACGGCAAACGCGGGCCGGAATAGGCGTCGGTCCACCGCGGTCACTCCGGCAAGGTCGCGAGAAGCTGCGTCGCCCGCGTGCGCGCGCCCTGAGGTGCCGTGATGTCGTCCGCGAGCTCTTCGAGCCGCGCGCGGGCCGCCGTGCCGTCACCGTCTTGCAAAGCCACCATGGCGGACAACTCCAAGGCGGCCGGCCTGAACGCGTTCCCCGGCGCCAGCAACGGATCGAGCGCGGCGTCCAACTCCTGCCGGTCGGCGTTCCCTAAGCGATGCTGGACCATGAGCAAGGTGGCCATGGCGCGCATACCCGGCTCCGCCGAAGCCGCATCCGCGATCTGCCCCCAGAGCACCGCCGCGGACTCCGTATCGCCTTGTTCGGCCATGATGCGCGCGGCCTGAAATGTCGCGAGCAGGCCATAGCCGCCGTCCGCCGGACCCGCCAGGGGCCGCAGGTCCGCCAAAGCTTCCTCGGCGGAGCGCTCTTCCAGGGCAGCGAGCGCGGTCGCGTACTCCAGCGAAGCCGCCTGCCGCTGCTTCGCGGAATACACTTTCCACGCTTCCCAGCCGCCCACGCCGATAACCACCAGGGCGGCGAGCGCGATCACGTAGACGCCGTACTTCTTCCAGAGCTTGGCGTACTGCTCCTTGCGGACGTCTTCGTCCACCTCTCTAAAAATATCCGACACTACGAACCCGCCGTATCGCCTATCCGAACCGGTTGGGCGGTCACGAACACGACCGCGAGGGCGACACCATACTCTTCTGAAACCCGGTTGGTAAGGGGGTCCGGCCGGTTTCGCCAGTGACCCAGCCGACAGCCGCTATAATATTGAAATTATTATGCTATTCTCAACTGAAATTCCCCGCGTGGACCGATATAAGAACCCTTGTGAACGGCGGACGGGGCGGCACGGCGGCGATCCGCGAGTTCTCGATTTTGCCTTGGCGCGAAGTCCGCCCCTACAAAAGCACCAAAGCGGCCAGTCCGAGGAAAGCCAGGAAGCCGATCACGTCGGTCACCGTCGTCAAGAAAACGCTCGACGCGATGGCGGGGTCGATCTTGAGGCGGTCCAAGGTGATCGGAATGAGCGTCCCGAAGAGGCCCGCCACAACCATGTTCACCACCATGGCGGCGGCGATCACCAAGCCGATTAACAGGGATCCGAACCAGGCCCAGGCGACACCGCCGACAAGGACGGCGAAAAGAACGCCGTTCAGTAAGCCAACGGCCAACTCCTTGCTGACGAAGCGGCGGATGTTTGCTTGCGTGAGGTCCTTCATGGCCAGCGCCCGGACCGCCACCGTAAGGGTTTGGGTGCCCGCGTTCCCACCCATGGAGGCCACGATCGGCATCAAGACCGCCAGCGCCACCACCTGCTGGATCGTGCCTTCGAAGAAGCCGATCACGACGGAGGCAAGCACCGCCGTGCCGAGGTTGACCAAGAGCCAGGTGAACCTTGAGGAAGCGGTTTCCAGAACGGCGCTGTAGATGTTCGTCTCGCTGACGCCACCGAGCCTCAGCAGGTCATCCTCCGCCTCTTCCTCCACCACGTGAACAACGTCGTCCACCGTGATCACGCCGACCAGGCGCCCGGCTTGATCCACCACCGGGGCCGAGAGCAGTGAGTACTGCTTGAAGAGGTAGGCGACCTCCTCCTGGTCCATCTGCAAGGGGATGGGATGCACCTCCTCCTCCATGATGTCCACGACCTTCACCGGGCGCTTGTTGCGCAGCACCCGCGAAAGGGGGAGCTTGCCGATCGGCTTGTAGAGCGGATCGACCACGTAAAGATCGTAGAAATCCTGGCGCATCTGCTTCTTGTGGGAGCGCATGTAGTCGATGGTGTTGCCGACGCTCCAAATCGCCGGGACGACCACTACCTCGCGCTGCATCAGGCGCCCGGCGGACTCCTCCGGGTACTCCAAGCCTTCCTGCAAGATGCGCCGGATCGTGACGGGCACGCGTGCCAGAATGCGGCTGCGCAGGTCCTCGCTCAGATCCTCGAAGAATTCCAGGGCATCGTCGCTTTCCAGGTGCTTGAGGATGGAGGCAACCTTTGCCGTACCCAGGATCTCAGCCACTTCGTCGCGCAGCGCGCCGTCGATATGGCTGACGACTTGCGGATCGAGCTTGGGGCCGACGATATCCAACAGCGCATGCCGCTCGTCGCTATCGAGACGCTCCAGCAAATCGGCCAGGTCCGCGGGGTGCATCTCCTGACAAAGCGTTTCGACCTCGTGGACGTGCTCACCCTCCAAGGCGGCGCGAACGTCCCGGACCGTTTCGTCGCTAAGGCCGATCTCCTCGACTTGCTCGTCCGGAGACACCGACTCCTTGAGCTCGGCGTCGCTCATCCGGCAATCTCCCGGATCCCTCCCGCTTCAAGCCGGCGCGCGTAGTCCTGCGCTTCCACCACCGCGACAGCGCTCATGTTGACCAGGCCGCGCGCGGTCACCGACTGGGTTAGTATGTGCACCGGCGCCGCCGCGCCCAAGAGGATCGGCCCGATCGGCAAGCCCTCGGCCCCCTCCTTCAAGAGGTTGAAGGAAATGTGGGCCGCGTCCAGGGTCGGCATAATCAGAAGGTTCGCCGCCCCCTTCAAGCGGGACTCCGGAAACAGCCTCAACCGCAGTTCCTCGTTCAAGGCGGCATCGGCATGCATTTCCCCTTCCACTTCCAGGTCGGGATGGCGCTCGCGCAAGACGCGCGCGGCTTCGGCCATCTTGCGGGCACTCGGGTCCGTATGGCCGCCGAAGTTGGAATGGGAAACCAGGGCGATCTTCGGCTCAATCCCGAAGCGGCGCACGGCTTCCGCCGCCATCTCCGTGGTCTCGACGAGTTCCTCCACCGGCGGATCGTCGGTGACGTAGGTGTCGGCGATAAAAAAGCTGCCACGCTGAGTAATCAGCAAGCTCAGCGCGGACATGTCCCGCACGCCGGGCGCGTTCCCGATGATGTTTTGGATGTGCGACAGGTGACCGCGGTAGGGGCCCTCCATACCGCAAATCATGGTATCCGCATCCCCGCGCCGCACCGCCAAGGCGCCGATCACCGTGGCGTCGGTCCTGACCACCGTGCGCGCCTTTTCGGGCGACACGCCGCGCCGGCCCATGATCGAGTGATAGAGCGCCCAGTAGTCGTTGTAGCGCGGGTCGTCCAAGGGATTGACCAGTTCGAAATCGACGCCGGGCCGGATTCTGAGCCCCAGCTTCTCGATCCGGCTATCCACCACCCGCGGCCGCCCGCAGACAATCGGCTTCGCCAGGCCTTCGTCGACGAGAACCTGCACGGCGCGCAACACGCGCTCGGCCTCGCCCTCGGCGAAGAAGACCCGCTTGGGATCCCGTTTGGCCTGCTCGAAGACCGGCTTCATGATCAGCCCGGAGCGGAAGACGAAGGAGCTGAGCTGCTCGCGATAGGCGTCCATGTCGGCAAGCGGCCGGGTGGCCACGCCGCTGTCCATGGCGGCCTGCGCGACAGCCGGCGCGATCTCTAGAATCAGCCGGGGATCGAAGGGCCGGGGAATGAGATAGTCCTTGCCGAAGGCCGAAGGGTCGCCGCCGTAGGCCTTGACCACCACTTCGGAGGCCTCCACCTGGGCCAAGTCCGCGAGCGCGCGCACGCAGGCGAGCTTCATCTCCTCGTTGATGGTCGTGGCACCCACGTCCAACGCACCCCGGAAGATGAAGGGAAAGCAGAGCACATTATTGACCTGGTTCGGATAATCCGACCGCCCGGTGGCGATAATGGCGTCGGCGCGCGCCGCGCGCGCCTCTTCCGGCATGATCTCCGGCACGGGGTTCGACAAGGCCAGGATGATCGGATCCTTGGCCATACGCTTCACCATCTCGGGCTTGAGAACCCGTGGCGCCGAGACGCCCAGGAAGATATCCGCGTCCTGAATGATCTCGTCAAGCCGGCGCAGGTCGGTGGCTTGCGCGTAGCATTCCTTCCAGGGATCCATCTCCTCCACGCGGCCCTCGTAGACCACGCCGGCGATGTCGGAGACCCAGATGTTCTCCCGCGCGATGCCCTGCCCGACCATGAGATCCAAGCAGGCGATGGCCGCGGCGCCGGCACCCGAGCAAACCACCTTGACCTCTTCCGGCTTCTTGCCCACCAACCTGAGGCCGTTATAGATCGCGGCGTTGACGATGATCGCCGTGCCGTGCTGATCGTCGTGGAAGACCGGAATGTCCATGCGCTTGCGCAGCTCGCGTTCGACGATGAAGCATTCCGGCGCCTTGATATCCTCCAGATTGATGCCGCCGAAGGTGGGCTCCAGCGCCGCCACAATGTCGACCAGCTTGTCCGGATCCAGCTCGTCGACCTCGATATCGAAGACATCGATCCCGGCGAACTTCTTAAACAAGACCGCCTTGCCCTCCATGACCGGCTTTGAGGCCAGGGGCCCGATGGGGCCAAGGCCCAGAACGGCCGTGCCATTGGAGATCACGCCGACCAGATTGGCACGGGCGGTGACGCTGGCGGCATGCTTGGGGTCCTCGACAATCTCGCGGCAGGCGGCCGCGACACCCGGCGAATAGGCCAGTGCCAGGTCGCGCTGGTTGCCAAGCGGCTTGGTTGCCACCACCTCCAACTTGCCGGGCCGGGGCAAACGGTGGTACGCGAGTGCGGCCTGATCGAAACTGTCTTCGGCCATGACGGCTTTCCCTTCGTTCTCGCGGAGTTGCGTGCCGGTGCGAAATCCTATCGAAACTAGCCGAATGGAAGGCGAACACAAGGCCGCTGACATGCCACCCACACCCGAGTGGCGCATCTCCGCCCAGCCGGTGGGCTACCTGGACGCCGTCGCGGAAATGGAGCGGCGGGTGGACGCCATCAGGGCCGGCACCGCGCCGGAGCTCGTTTGGCTCCTGGAGCATCCGCCGCTTTATACCGCCGGCACCAGCGCGCGGCTGGAGGATCTCTTGACGCCGCGCTTCCCGGTCCACCAAACCGGGCGGGGCGGCCAGTTTACCTATCATGGCCCGGGGCAACGGGTAGCCTATGTGATGCTGGACCTGAAGAGGCGCGGCCCGGATCTGCGCCGCTACGTGCGCGATCTGGAGGACTGGCTGATCGGCAGCCTCGCCCGTTTCAACGTGGTCGGCGAGCGCCGGGACGGCCGGGTCGGGATCTGGGTCTCACAACCCGGCGGACGGGAAGACAAGATCGCCGCCATCGGTGTCAGGGTGCGCCGCTGGGTGACCTATCACGGCATCTCGCTCAACGTGGAGCCCGATCTTTCCCACTTCGACGGGATCGTGCCTTGCGGTGTGCGCGAGCACGGCGTCACCTCCCTCGTCGATCTTGGGCTGCCGGTGACGCTGCATGACGTAGACCTCGCCTTGCGCGCCAGCTTCGACGAGGTTTTTGGGCCCGGCGGCGGGCCAGGATTTGGGCAAGGTCACGAGGACGAGCGCCGCTGAAGCTTCAGGCCGGACCGCCGCGGGCTCCAGCGCTCCTCCCAACCTCCTTCCGGCTCCGCGGCTAATGCCGCTTAGACTCGCCGCCGCAATCCGGCGCTCAGGAATCGAGGCCGGCTTCGGTGGCCGCCAAACTCTTGATCCATCCGGCAAGTGTGCGCGTCGCGGGGCCCCGGCCGCCCAGATCCCTGCGCTCGGCCCACTCCTCCATCTCCCGCGTCCCGAGCTCCTGCAGCCATGGCAGGTCGGTAACCGTCTCCAAGCTCGGCTCCCGCGTTGGCCCCACCAAGCTCCTGGCGGCCACGACGACATAGCTCGATGGAATGATCAACTCGCTCTGCATCCCCGGCCAAGATCCCGCGCCGAAGCGGATTCCGAGGTCAATCCGGTCTCCCGCCATCATGAATTCTCCTTAAAGTCGTCTAAATAGATCTCACTTGTTGCCACAAGGCGATTATGAAACGCTCGGCAGGGTTGTTTCAGAATGGGGTGTGATCTCGTGGAAAAGGTTTCGCTATCATTGTGATCGGGGCAGGTGCGATCGGTCTCGGCAGCGCGTTTCTTCTGGCCGAAGAAGGGCACAGCGTCGCGGTCGTGGCACCCCACTCCGGCGCAGAGGCCGCCACCCGAGCTGGCGGTAAACGCCCTAGCGCGCGGCAAGGGCCCGGGAGAGAGCCTTGAGCAACCTCACCCGGCTCCGCCATGTCTGATCGGGCGCCAAGCGACGCGGGTGTTGGTGGCGCCGAGAATCACCAGCTGCGTAAAGGGGCGGTCCTTCTCGGGTCCGCCGCCGTGCTGTTTCCCGTAAAGGACGCACTGATCAAGGCAGGCGCAGGCGAGGTCTCGGCGATCGCGGCGACGGGCATCTACTTCTTCGCCCAAACCCTTTTGATCGTCACGGTCTCCAAGCTGGCGCGGAGAGGCAAGAGTGACCGGGGCCCGGGTCTGTACGCGGTTGGCTGGGGGCAGCTAAGCGGAATCCTTGGCCGCTCTCTTGCTCTTGTGACATCCGTCGCGCTCTTCTTCGCCGCGGTTCAAGCCGCTCCAATCGCGCTTTGCGTGGTGCTCTTCACGACCAACGCCTTGTTCCTGGTGCTCTTGGCACCTTGGCTTCTCAATGAGCCCTTGACCGCGTGCAAGCTCATGTGCGTGGCCTGCGGCTTCGCCGGCGTTGGATTGGTCATGGCGCCGAGCGGGCAGGAGACGGTCGACTGGCGCCTTGGGCTCGCGCTTGCCTCAGCCTTTAGCTTCGCGCTTTATCTCGTGGCCACCAAGCGCTTGGCGCATGACATCCAGGCCAGCACGCTGATGCTCAGCGACGGCCTGCTGGGCAGCCTCGCCGCGGCCGTGGTCCTCGCGCTCGGAGATCTTCTCGCACCCGGTAACGCGGTCATCACCTTGGCTACTGTTCCCACGGCCGCCGGGATAACGCTGGCAATGCTCGCCGGCGCTGTCGGGACTCTTTCATCCATGTTGGTGATCAAGGCGATGCGCCTCGCACCCGCTTCGGTCATCGCGCCGCTTGGGTATCTGGAAATCGTCAGCGCGGCGGCGATCGGAGCCTTTATCTTTCGCGATCCGCTGACCTTCGCCGCGGTCGCGGGCGCCGCGCTGATCGTCATGTCCTGCTGGGTCGCCAGCAGCTCCACCAAGCGCGAGCCCCCAGTTCAAAAACAAGACCCATGAGCTCGGAGACGGAGGCCTCGCCCTGCCTGGTGACCGGCGGTGCCTCGGGGATCGGGTTGGCTTTCGCCGAGTTGGCCCTTGCCCGAGGACAGCACTGCGCTGTCATCGATCTCGCGCGGCCCGTTGAGCCGGCCTTGCGCGCTAGCTTTGATGAGGTCTTCCGGCAGAAGGGCAGCTGAAAGCCTAGCCGCGCCGTAAGAGGGTCTCGATGGCCCAATCGTGACAGGGTTCCACCATGCGGCCGACCACGCTTTCCGGCGCCACCCACCGGGGACTGTGGTCGGGTTCGAGAGGCGGGCCGAGCTTAACCCCCAGGCGGACGAGAAAGAACGTGCAGCGCTTGTCGTGATAGTCACCTTCGCGCGGCTTCGCGCGAAACTGTCGCGCCGAGAATACCGGCGTGCAAGCAGCAAGAGCATATCCGGTCTCCTCGCGGAGTTCGCGCAGCAATGCCACTTCTGGCTGCTCGCCAGGCTCGACCCCGCCACCGGGAAGCTCAAGCCCGTCCGGCGTTTCGACTATGAGCAAACCGCGCCCATCCTCCAGCGCTAGAGCATAGGAACCCGGACGCTTCCGGTAGGAGACGCCATTTTGAATGAGCCCAAAGTAAGGCGGCATAAACTGAAGTCCCTAGGTCTATCGAGCACCAGAAGTATCGACGGGATGGAGGCACGGCGCCAATGAAACTTGCCGGGCAATGGTGGATGGGGCAGACGGCTCTGGCCCTCGGCGAAGAAAGCCCTAAGTGAGGAGCTGCAAACTCTAGACGAGGGAACTGCGCGACCGATGCAGCGAAAAGGCGATCTCCCTTTGAAGACCTGCCGGACTTGCGGAAGGCCCTTCGCCTGGCGAAAGAAATGGGCGCGGTGCTGGGACGACGTGAGCTACTGTTCCGAACGTTGCCGAAGACATCGGAAGGTCTCCGCCCACAGCCCCGCCACCGCGCGCTCATAGGACTTAGGCACTATCATGAAAATTCTTCCATATCGCGCCCGTACCGCGAGCGGCGAGGTGTTCGATATCTCGTTTCCTCTCCATGCGGAAACCGGCGACCCGGTGCGCGTCAGTCAGCTCATATCCGTGTTGCTTAACGCTATTGACCGGGACATTGCCATCGCCGGCCCCGCCAGCAACGGCGATGTGTTGCAAGCCTTGGCCATGAGCATGGCAATTCGCGCGGAAATGATCCATGCGGACAGCGCGATCACCGGAAAACTTTCCCTCGATCTCCTGCGCTGCGCTCTCGAAGCGACTGCGGGAGCAAAGCGGCAATCACCACCGATCGGGCATGCGTGAGCGTAATCGGCGCCGTCAGACCGTTGGCTTTTGGTGGAAACCATCCGGCGTGTCGGAATCCCAGGGGCCGGTATCGACCGCGTCCACTTGGGCGTGCGGCGGCCCTTCGTAACAGGCCGAGATCATGTCCTCCACCACTGCCTGGGGGCCGTCGAAGACCGCCTCCACATTGCCGTCCCGCCGATTGCGGACCCAGCCGCTGAGTTCGCGGCGCTTGGCCTCCCGCTCGGTCCAGGCGCGAAACCACACCCCTTGCACCCGTCCCGAGATCAGCACATGGGCCTTGAAGCGCGCCGCGCTCATGATATCGGCTCCAAGCCCGCTCGGCGCTGCAGTTCGGGATCGCGGATCGAGATTTCCTGACCCGCGAGGTCGTCCGCCTCGTCCCCGCAGAGCCACACGATCACCTTGGCCGGGCGCTCCGGCGGGGCGAGGCTGCCGCGCGGCAGCTGGCTGACCGGGTTGATCCCGGAGGCGCGAATGACCGACTGCATCTCGGTATCGACCACTCCCGGCTTGAAGCCAAAGGCCCGGATACCGTGCCCGGCGCATTCATGAGCCAGGGACTGCGTCAGCATGGCCAGCCCCGCCTTGGAGGCGCAGTAGGCGCTCCACCCCTCCAGCGCCTGGTTGGCCGCGCCGGAGGAAATGTTGATGACGGTCCCGCCGCCGGCTTCCAGCATCCCCGGCAAGACCGCGCGGATGCAGGCGAAGGCGCCGCCAAGATTGACCCGCAGCGCCTGGGTCACGGCCTCGGGGTCAAGCTCCGCCAGCGCCCCGATGGGTTCGACCGTGCCGGCGTTATTCACCAGGATGCTCACCGGCCCCAAGGTTTCGCGCACCCGCGCCATGGCCTGCTCGACCGCGCCAAAGTCCGCGACGTCGCATTCAACGGGCAAGGCCCGCCCGCCCGCCGACGCAATCTCCCGCTCCAAGGCGGAAATCTCGCTAGCGCCGCGCGCCAGAAGCGCAACCGAGGCCCCGGCTTCCGACAGCGCCCGCGCGGCGGCCGCGCCGATGCCCCGGCTGGCCCCGGTGATCACGGCGACCTGTCCCGAGAGTCCACTCATCCTCTTGCCTCCCCGCCAAGTTCCCTGTCCGGGCGCGCGTACATGACCTTGAAGACGATCAAGACCGCGCGCCGCGCGTTCTTCTCCCAATCGGCGCGCCCCGTCCACTGATCCTCGATGGTCAGGGCCGGCGCGCCCCGGTCCTCATGGACGAGACGGTTGCGCAGCGCCCTGAGCCAGCGCAGGTCATCCGCCGGCGCGCCCCGGCGCAGTTTCGAAGCCTCGGCCTGGGATTCCACGATGATCGCGGCCAGAACGACCACCGCCGCCCAAGCGCCCGCGCAAAAGCAGGCCTGGAGATCCAAGGTCAGGGCCGCCGACTGCTCGGAGACCGCGACCGACCCGGCGCGCGCGTAATCCTCTTGCCGGTTTTCGAACCAGTGGCGCCGGCTGTCCCACAGCTCAGCCTCGGGCTGCTCCAACTGCTCCATGGCGGAGTCTTGCACGCCGCGCCGGGAAAAGGCGAGACCTATTGCTTGGCCGCCTCGGCGAAGACCTCCGTCACCCGCGCCTCCAGGGCCTCCTTCAACTCCATCGCGGCATGCGACGCCTGGGTCTGCCCGGTCACGTAGGACATGTAGAAGTCCTCTTCGTAGAGCTGCCCGCCGTCATCGGCATAGGAGAGCCGCACCAGAATATCGACGGGCTGTGTCGCCACGACCGCTTGCCCGTCCTGGCGAACCCGAACCGGGGTCTGAACGCGCAGGGAGCGTGAAAATCCGGTGCTGGGATGGATTGTGTTGGCGAGCCGGAAATCCTCCGCCATCCGGAACACCTCGGGCTGCCCGCCAGGCCCCGCGGCGAGCCGGACGCGTAGCTCCCTGGCGCTCAAGCCACCGATGTTGCGGAAATCGAAACCGACCGCGATGACCAGGTTGCGCCCCGTGTCGTCCGGATTGGCGGAAGCAGTGCTGCCGACGATGGCGATCACCGGCCGCCCGCCCGCTTCGGCCGCCCGCGCCGGCTTCACCGCGTGCCAATTCAGCACGGCCGCGGCCAGCAGCGGAGCCATAACGGACAAGACGAGAAGAACGGCGAGGCGCCGCCGAGCGGGCCTGTTCCTTGCGTGCATCGCGAGCTCCCTGCTCAGGTGTCGTCCTCGAACTCGATGATCGGCTGGTCCACCGCGAGACTGTCACCGGCCTTGGCATGAATGACGGCGACCTTACCGTCGGCGTCGGCGCGAAGCAAATTCTCCATCTTCATGGCTTCGACCACCGCCAGTTCCTGGCCCGCCTTCACGGTCTGCCCCACCTCGACGGCGAGCGAGACCAGCAGGCCCGGCATGGGCGAGAGCAAAAAGCGCGAGAGATCAGGCGGCAGCTTCACCGGCATCAAGGCGAAGAGCTCCGCCAAGCGCGGTCGCAGCACCAAGGCGTGGACGCTGGCCCCGTCGTGGGTGAGCTGGTGGCCGACCCCCCGCGCATCGACTTGGACTACGGCCGGCACCCCATCCACGGCCCCGCGAAACAAAGGGTCGCCGGGGCTCCAGCGGCCCTCCACGATCACTTCCGCCTCGGCACCCCGCACCAGCCATCCGCCGTCGCCTGTCTCGCCGATCGTCACCGGCTGCGGCGCTCGGTCGAGCAGCACCACCAGCTCGTCGGAACCGCCACCGCCGGTATCCCGCTCGCCGCTCATCCGGCTCAGGACGGCTGCCACGGCCGCTAGGCGCAACCGCTCCAGCGGGCCGGCCTCGCGGCCCTGGAACCCGTCGGGAAACTCCTCGGCGATGAAGTTGGTGGTCAGCCGGCCCTCGGCGAACCTGGGGTGCGCCATGACGGCCGAGAGAAAGCTCATGTTGTGGCTGATGCCGCGCACATAGAACGCGTCCAGCGCCTCGCGCATCCGCCCGATCGCCGCCCCGCGGTCGGGGCCGTGCGTGACCAGCTTGGCGATCATCGGGTCATAGAACATGGAGATTTCCGCCCCCTCCATCACCCCGGAGTCGACCCGGACGTCGGCGGCGGCTTCCGGCTCGATGTAGTCCACCAGGCGGCCGATAGAGGGGAGGAAGTTGCGCAAGGGATCCTCGGCGTAGACCCGGCACTCCACCGCCCAGCCATTCAGCTTTATCTCGTCCTGAGCGAAACTGAGCGACTCGCCGGCGGCCACGCGGATCATCCACTCGACCAGATCGAGCCCGGTGATCATCTCGGTCACCGGGTGCTCGACCTGAAGCCGGGTGTTCATTTCGAGGAAGTAGAAATTCCGGTCCTTGTCGACGATGAACTCCACGGTACCGGCCGAGCTATAATCCACCGCGCGCGCCAGAGCGACGGCCTGCTGGCCCATGGCCGCGCGGGTGGCGGCGTCGAGGAAGGGTGAAGGCGCTTCCTCGATGACTTTCTGGTGCCGGCGCTGGATGGAACACTCGCGCTCGTACAGGTAAACCGTGTTGCCTTGCTGGTCGCCCAGGACCTGGATCTCGATGTGGCGCGGCTCCTCCACGTATTTCTCGATAAAGACGCGGTCGTCCCCGAAGGAGGAACGCGCCTCGCTGCGCGCCGCGCGGAAGCCCTCGCGCGCCTCCTCGTCGTCGCGCGCGATGCGCATACCCTTGCCGCCGCCACCGGCCGAGGCCTTGATCATCACCGGATAGCCGATGTCCCGGGCGATCCCAATGGCCTCGTCGGCGTCCTCGATCTCGCCGATGTGGCCGGGCACCGTGCTGACCCCGGCCTCGGCGGCGAGCTTCTTCGACTCGATCTTGTCGCCCATGGCCGCGATGGCCTTGGGGCGGGGGCCGATGAACACGATGCCGGCTGCATCCAAAGCCTCGACGAAACGGGCGTTCTCAGAAAGAAAACCGAAGCCGGGGTGGATCGCCTGGGCGCCGGTGTCCCGCGCGTCCTCGACGATGCGGTCGATCACCAGATAGCTGTCACTGGCCGCCGCCGTGCCGATGCGCACCTTCTCGTCGGCCATGCGCACATGCAAGGCATCCGCGTCGGCGTCGGAGTAGACTGCCACGGTCGCGACGCCCAAGCGCTTGCAGCTTCGGATTACCCGGCAAGCGATTTCGCCACGATTGGCGATGAGGATCTTGTCGAACACCTTGTCGCCCCTTCCTACTTACAGCGGCAGATTGTCGTGCTTCTTCCAGGGGTCTTCGAGCCGTTTGCCCTCAAGCAAGCGCAGCGCCTGGCAGATACGCCGCCGGGTGCCGTGCGGCATGATCACATCATCGATGAAGCCGCGCGAGGCCGCCACGAAGGGATTGGCGAAGAGGCGGCGGTACTCCTCCGTGCGCTCCTCGATCTTCTCGGGGTCGCCCGCGTCCTGGCGGAAGATGATCTCGACCGCCCCCTTGGGGCCCATGACCGCGATCTCGGCCGAGGGCCAGGCGTAGTTCACGTCGCCGCGCAGGTGCTTGGAGCTCATAACGTCGTAAGCGCCACCGTAAGCCTTGCGGGTGATGCAGGTCACCTTGGGAACAGTGGCCTGCGCAAAAGCGAAGAGCAGCTTCGCCCCATGCTTGATGATGCCCCCATACTCCTGGGAGGTGCCCGGCAAGAACCCGGGAACGTCCACGAAGGTCACGATGGGAATGTTGAAGCAGTCGCAAAACCGCACAAAGCGCGCCGCCTTGCGCGAGGATTCGATGTCCAGGCACCCGGCCAAGACCATGGGCTGATTGGCGACAATCCCCACGGTGCGCCCGTCCATGCGCCCAAGGCCCGTGACGATGTTGGCGGCATAGGTGGGCTGAAGCTCGAAGAATTCGCCCTCATCGACCACCTTCACGATCAGCTCCTTCATATCGTAGGGCTTGTTCGGGTTGTCGGGGATGAGAGTATCCAGGCCATATTCGTCCCGGTTCCAAGGGTCCTGGGTAGCGCGGCGCGGCGGGGCCTCCCGGTTGTTTTGGGGCAGGAAGGACAGGAAGCGGCGCAGCTCGAGCAAAGCCTCCACATCGTTCTCGAAGGCATGGTCGGCCACGCCCGACTTCGTCGTGTGGGTGACGGCACCGCCCAGCTCTTCCTGGGTGACTTCCTCGTGGGTCACCGTTTTCACCACGTCCGGGCCGGTCACAAACATGTAGGAGCTGTCCTTGACCATGAAAATCATGTCCGTCATGGCCGGCGAGTAGACCGCCCCGCCCGCGCAAGGCCCCATGATCATGGAGATCTGCGGAATCACCCCCGAGGCGACCACGTTGCGCTGAAAGACCTCGGCGTAGCCGGCGAGGCTATCCACGCCCTCCTGGATGCGGGCGCCGCCGGAATCGTTGATGCCGACAACCGGAGTGCCAAGCTTCAGCGCCTGATCCATGATCTTGCAGATCTTCTGGGCATGGGTTTCCGAAAGCGAACCGCCGAAGACGGTGAAATCCTGGCTGAATACGAAGATCGGCCGGCCGCCGACGGTGCCATGGCCCGTTACCACGCCGTCTCCCGCGATTCTCTGGTCCGCCATGCCGAACTCGGTGGTGCGGTGCTCGACGAACATGTCATATTCCTCGAACGAGCCCTCGTCGAGCAAGACCTCGAGCCGCTCGCGGGCGGTGAGCTTGCCCTTGCCGTGCTGCGCCGCGATCCGCCTCTCGCCCCCACCGAGCCGCGCCTGACCGCGCCGGCGTTCGAGTTCGTTCAGGATTTCCTGCATACCGCCGCCCTATCCAGATTTTCGAGGGAGCTCCCTCTTAGATGTGCGAGTACCGATTGGTTTACACGATCAACGCGAAACCGTCTTCCTTCAATATACTAGGATCTTTCCCCTTGGCACGGAACCGCAAGCGGTCCGTTCATCCGGAAAGCAGGCGCGAGAAGCGCCAGGCCGCGTCCAGATCGAAGAGCACGCCGTCACGGCGATCCTTGGCGAGAGGGTCCTCGCCCCAACGTTCGATATTGAAGGTTTCGTCCAGCTCGCTCGCCTCGAAGGCCTGACGCACGTCGATGCGGCCGTCCAGCAAGGCAAGGCCAACTACCAGCGAGCCGGACGCCCTGACGGCGGTCGCCAGGGCCGCCAGACGCGGCGGCTCGAAACGGCCCAGGAGTCCGCGCAAGGCATCGAGAGCGGTTCTTGGCTGCTCCACCGCCAGGATCCCGGTGGTGGCCATGAGGGGCGCGTCATGGGTCAAGGCAAGCCAATCCAGCAGGGGCTGCCAGAGCGCTTCCTGCCGCTCGGCGAGTTCCGGCGGGTCCTCCGCGCGATAACACAGAAGCTCCGTCTCCGCGAAGGAAACCAGTTTATCGACAGCCCTGCCCACGGCCTCCGGCTCCGCCAAGAGGTCGAGTGCCGTGCAAGAGATCTGGGTCAGGGGCATGCTCGCGGGCTGTATCTCCGCGGATTGTGCCGCCCACTCACCCGCGATGTCGCGCGCCAAAGCTTCGGTGGAAACGGTCAGGGGCCGCTTCGCCGGCGTGCGGACCGCACGACCGTCCAACAGCACGCCGTAGCCGCCCTCGCAGGCAACAACCTCAACGGTCTTGTAAAAACGCCGCGCCACCCCGGCCTCCGCTCAGTTCTTCTTGAACAGTCCCTTCAGCCCCTCGCCAAGCCCCTTCACCGTATCCTCGATGTTCTCCTGGGTGCTTTGCGGGGTCTGTTGCTGGCCAGGCTCGGGGCTTGCCCCGGGGCTTCCTTCGCCGCTCGCCGCCTTGTCCAGGGCTGCAACGCAGGGGTTTTCTCCGCCACCGGTGGCCTGACCGCCGGCGAGCACGCCCAGCGCCGCCAGAGGGTTGGCCACGCCGCCCGCGATCTGCCCCACCTTCATGGCGGTCCCGACCGCGTCGGCCTCGACCTTGGGGTTCTTCAGGGTGCCGCCGAGCTTGAAAGGCACCGCGAGCGCGGCGAGGTTCGGCTGGCGCGACGAAGTCCTGAACTGCATCTTCAGGCTCTCGTCCTTCAAGTCCACGGTTCCCGCGCCCACCAAGGAGAAGGTCGAGCTATCGAAAACCAGGGCTTCGCTGGTCATGAGCCCGTTCCGGATATCGAAGCGGCTAACCGTGCAGTTAATGGTCACCTCGTTGGCCCCACCGAAGAGCGGGCCGACAAGTTGCGTTAAGCCGGTCGCCAAGAGGGTGAGCGCGTTGCTTGAAATCTTGCCTTGCCCGCTGTTGATCTCGGTCCGCCCATTCAGGCTGGACGCTATCTCGCGCGGGCTGCCGCCGCTGCCGGAGAGATCGATCTTTCCGTCCAGGCTCGCCTCCACGGCGCGCGTGATGTCCTGTTCGCGCAACAAGCGGCCTATATCGATCTTGGCGATATCGAAGTTGGCGTCGAGCTTCGCCGGCTGGCGCGATGCATCAAGGCCCAAATTGCCGCCGATCGTGCCGCCGGAAAGCTCGACGGAGAATGGGGAAATCTCCAGCGCTCCCTCGACAAGCTTAACCGTGACCGTGAAGTTCTGAAGCTCCAGGCCCTCTTGGGGGCGCAGAACGCCGATCTTCAAGGAAATGGCGGCATCCGCCGCGTTAAGCCCCGCAAGCGGCAAAGGCGTGTCCGGGATGACGTAAGGAGAGTTGCCGCCGTCCGAACCGCCTTGGGACTCGCCCTCGGTTCGCGGCAACTTGGACAGGTCCACGGTGGCGGACGTCAGATCGCCGGAGAGCTTCGGCCGTGGGCCGGAGAGGTCAAGGCTGACGTTCCCGCCGAGATCGCTTTCGCCCAGTTCCACGGCCAGCCCATCGATCCGGAACACGGTCCCGCTGCCGGTCAACAAGCCCGAAACGCTGTAAGGACCGTAGCGTGGCAGATCTTCCCCGCCCGTAAAGGCGTTCAGGTCCGCCAAGCTGTCTCCCGACACGGCGAATTTAAGGTCGGGTTCCGGGGAGACGAGAGCCTTTGCGAGCTTGCCCTCGAGCGAGAACGCGGCTCCCGCGACTTCGCCACGCAGATTGACCGGAACATCCGCGCCCGAGGCGACCAGCGAAAGATTTCCGGTTTCGCCGGAAGCGACAAACCCGATGTCCTGGTACGAACCTTGGGCCTCAAGGGCCAGGATGTCGCCGTCGCGAAGCGCCTTCACGGTATCGAGCGCCACCGAGACGGTCCCGCCGCTAACACCGTCCAGGAAGGTGAGCCGGCTGTCGCGGATTTCAACTTCACGCACGTCGGGAATGCTCGCGGCGGCCTTTGCTTCCTCGCTCTGCGGTTCTGGGGCCGGTTGGGCGGTTTCGGCAACGTCGAAGCTCCAATTGGCCTCGCCCTGGGCATTCGTCTCCAGCCGTATGTCCGCACCCACCAGAACCACGCGATTCACCTGAATATTGCCGAAAATCAGGGGCAGGAGGGCGATTTCGATCTCGAAACGCTCCAAGGCCACCATGTCCGGATCCTTGGCCCATTCAGCGTTGGCAAAGCGCAAATCCTCGGCCGCGACCGCCGGCGTCAAGGAGATGGCAAGGTCGATCGGGCCCCGCACTTCCAGGTCGCGGCCGGTCAGTTTCTTCGCTTGAGCCTGGATTTCCGCGCGAACCTTGTTGAGATCGTAGGACGAGATATAGGCATAGCCCGCAACGAGGGCCGCCACGACAACGGCCAAGATCGCCGTAAAGACCCACTTCAACCTAACTTTCATCCCCGCCCTCCAGATAAGCCGGCCAAGGCTAGCGGCAAATCGGTAAACTCCCGAATGACACTCGCGGCACCCGCCGCCGTCAGTTCAGCCACCTCGTGGTAGCCCCAGCCAACCCCAACACCCGTGACACCCGCGTTTCGCGCCATTTCCATATCATACGTCGTGTCGCCGATTACGACCGTCTCGCTCGCTGTGCAGTCGAGTTCTTCCATCGCGCGGTAGAGCATTCCGGGGTGCGGCTTGCTTGGCGAAGTATCGGGCGTCTGTAAACAACTAAAATAGTTCGAAAGGCCGTGACGATCCAGCGAAGCGCGCAGCCCCCTCAGGTTTTTGCCGGTCGCGATCGCCAGATGCACCTCCGCCGCGGCCAAACGATCAAGGGTCTCCCGCGCTCGGGGAAACAAGGGCTCGTGAAACGCCGGGTCGGACCGCAGGGCGAAGAAGGCTTTACGGTAGTGGCCGGCGATCTCGGCGGCGCGGGACCCCTCGCCCTCGGGCAAGAGCCGCTCGATGGCGATCTCCAGGGACAAGCCGACAATGCGGCGAACGCTGGCAAGCTCTGGCGAAGACAACCCGGCTTCCGCGAAGGCTTGGCTCATGCAGCGCCCAATCATGGCTTGGCTGTCCACCAAGGTGCCATCGAAGTCGAAAACGATGAGCCGGAACGCGTGATCCACCTTACCTCAGGCCTCCAGCCAAGCGGCCGCCTCGCCGGCCGCCGCTAACTCCGGGTCGAAGCCCAGGGCCGCGAAGGCCTCCGCCATCGCGGGCGGCGGCGGCGCCTGCACCCGCAAGGTGGTGCCGTCGTCCGGATGGGGCAGCGCGATCTCCCGGGCCAGCAGCATGAGCCGTTTGGGCGCGCCGTCGATGGAGGGGAACGCCGTCTTGCCGCCGTACTTGCCATCCCCCAGGATCGGATGGCCAACGGCCGCCATGTGTGCACGAAGCTGGTGCGTGCGGCCGGTCATTGGGCGCAAGCAAAGCCATGAGGCAACTTTCCCCTTCGCGGCGACGAGCGCGTAGCGGGTCTCGGCCCGCTTCGCCCCGGGCGCGTCCGGGGACATGCGCTCCCTGGCCGCCCCACCCTGCTTGCCCAGGGGCAAATCGATGCGGCCGCGCGGTTTCGCGGGCACACCCGCCACAAGGGCCCAGTAGAGCTTGCGCGGCGCGTCGCTCTTGAAGGTCTTGCCCAAGCGCCGGGCCGCCTCCGCCGTGCGGGCCAGCAGCAGAACGCCGGAGGTGTCACGGTCCAAACGGTGGACGAGCCTTGGCCGCTCCTCCGCCCCGAAGCGTAAGGCGTCCAGCATGGCGTCTAGGTGGCGCGTCTGCCCGCTGCCCCCTTGCACCGCCAACCCGGGCGGCTTGTCCAGCGCGATCACCCAGTTGTCGCGGTGGAGCACGCTCGCGCGGAGCGCTGCTTCCTCGGCTGGGCTCAAGGCGACCGCGGGCCGGCCAGTGGGCTTCGGAGACGAGCGCGCGGCGGCCTGGGCCGCCAAGGGTGGCACCCGGACCGCTTGGCCGGACTCCAACCGGGTCCCGGCCTTCGCCCGGCGGCCGTCGACCCGCACCTGCCCTGTACGCAGCAGCTTCTCCAAGCGCCCATGGCCAAGTTCCGGAAAATGGCGCTTGAACCAGCGGTCGAGCCGCTGGTCGGCCTCCTCGGGCCCCACGGTCCATGTTTGCGCGGCGCTCACGCCGCGACACCCCGGACCAGCCAGAGCCCCAGGAACAGGCCCAGCACACAGAGGATCACCGAGGCCACGATGTAAAGCGCCGCAAGACCCAGGTCACCGCGTTCGTAGAGCAGCGCCACCTCGAGAGAAAAGCTCGAGAAAGTCGTGAATGCGCCCAGAAGCCCCACGGTCAGGAAGGCCCTGAGCTCCGGGGAAGGCGACCAGAAAAGGGCGCCGGCCGCGACCAAGACGCCCATGACGAAGGAACCGATCACGTTGGCGGCCAAGGTCCCGAAGGGAAACCCGGCGCCAAGCCAGCTGGCCACCTGCCCGATCAACAAATAGCGCCCGACCGCGCCCAAAGCGCCACCCGCCGCGACCGCCAAAAGGATATTCATGCCTCTTGCCGCCAATCCCTCCGTTTCCGGCGTCACAGGGATAGCAGACTCGCCGGCCTCGCGAAACGTCCTAGGGCTTGGCTCAGGCTGCGGAGGAGGATTGGGTCCCACGCAGCCAGTCCAGACAAGCCTCGGCGGTCATCAGATAGGCGCCCAAGCGACCGAGCTCGCGCAGACCCTGGTCGCTCGCGTCGGAGACGGCGTCACTTACCACGACCACGCGGAAGTCCCGCGCGCAGGCCTCGTAGATGGAGGCGCGTGTTCCCGTGGGGAAGTTGCAGCCGCTCACCACCAGGGTCGTGATGCCGCGCGCGCGCAGGCTGTCTTCCAATCCGGTGTTGAAGAAGGCGCCCCAACGGGGTTTGTAGAAAACCCACTCCTGCTCCGCGATCTCTTGAAATTCGCCCGACAAAAGCGACACGGAGTCCAGCCGTGGCGCGCCCTTGGGCCGCACTTCGTCCAGCAGCTCGGCCCCCAAAGTACCGGGCATGAGAACACGCAAGCCCTCCTCCACGGCCGCGCGGCGGCACAGGTCCACATTGGACCCGTCCGGGCGATAAAGCCGCACCGCGTGAAAAATCGGGGCCCGCCGCGCACGGAAGGTTTCCAGCATGGCCTGAACGCGCGGCAGCACAAGACCGGCGCCCGTTGCCCGGACCGGGGAGTCCCCACGAACGAAATCGCGCTGGAGGTCGACGGTCAGAAGCGCCGTCTTGTCCCTCTCGGGTATGTTGTGCTCGGTCATTGGCGAATCCTCTTTGCGAGCCACGGCGTCCGCGCGCCCCGCGCTCACGAAATATTTCCGAAAAGATATCGCCGTGGAGCCTGGGGACAAGCGGCCGAATTGCATAACCGCCGCGCGGAGTCTGCATTGCTGTACGAATGTTACGGCCCGCCTTAGCTGCCGCGCTCGCTCCGCAGCTTCGACCAATAGGCCAGGCGCTTGGCGATTTCCCGCTCGAACCCCCGCTCGATCGGATGGTAGAAGGCTTCCCGGCGCATGCCATCAGGAAAGTAGTTTTGGCCCGAGAAACCCTCCGGCGCGTCATGGTCATAAGCGTAGCCGCTGCCGTAGCCGAGATCGCGCATTAGCCCCGTGGGCGCATTCAGGATATGCATGGGCGGCATTAAGGAGCCGGTCCGCTTGGCGGCGGCGGTAGCCGCGCTGAACGCCCGATAGACCGCGTTGGACTTCGGGGCTGTGCCGAGATAGACGACACAGTGGGCAAGCGCCAATTCGCCCTCAGGAGAGCCCAGCCGCTCGTAGCAATCCCAGGCCGCCAAGGCCTGCGGCAGGGCTTGCGGGTCGGCAAGCCCAATGTCCTCAGCGGCAAAACGCGCCAAGCGCCGGGCGATGTAGAGCGGGTCCTCCCCCCCATCGAGCATGCGCGCCAGCCAATAGAGAGCGGCGTCAGTGTCGGAGCCTCTCAGCGACTTGTGAAGCGCGCTTATAAGGTTGTAGTGCCCTTCCTGCCCCTTGTCATAGATCGGCGCCCGGCGCTGGACCACGGCGGCCAAGCCGGCGGGATCAAGCGGTGCGCCATGATCGAGCGCCAGAAGCTCCTCGGTCATGTTCAGGAGATAGCGTCCGTCGCCGTCGCAGAGCGCGAAAAGGGCGGCGCGCGCATCCGGGTTTAGCGGCAGTGCCGCGCCCGATTCCTTTTCGGCCCGGGCCAGCAGTTCCTCCAGGGCCGCTTCGTCCAGGCGCCGAAGCACGAAGACCTGACAGCGGGACAGAAGAGCCGCGTTGAGCTCGAAGGAGGGATTTTCGGTGGTGGCGCCGATCAGCACGACGGTCCCATCCTCCACATAGGGCAGGAATCCATCCTGCTGCGCCCGATTGAAGCGATGGATCTCGTCGACGAACAGCAAGGTGCCTTGCCCGGCTTGCCGGCGCTGCCGGGCACGCTCGAAGATCTTCCTAAGATCGGCGACGCCGGAGAACACAGCCGACAGAGGCTCGAAGGCTAGATCGCTGGCCTCGGCGAGAAGCCGGGCGATGGTGGTCTTGCCGCAGCCCGGAGGCCCCCACAAGATCATCGATGCGAGGCGGCCCTGCGCCACCATGCGCCCTATCGGACCCTCCGGGCCAAGAAGATGCTCCTGACCGACAACGTGATCCAGGGAGGTTGGGCGCAGACGGTCCGCCAGGGGGCGTGGCGCCGTCTTCTCGAACAAGCCCATGGCTCAGCCGGAGATGTCCAGGTTCCGCACGCGCCCGCCCCGATTGACGGCGATCCGCCAGCGCTCCTGCGTCGTGGCAAGCGCTTGGCGCAGTTGGGCAACATCGACGATGGTCTCGCCGTTGATGCCCACCAGGATATCGCCGGGGCGGAACCCGAAGCGCCGGGCGAAGCTTCCGCTTTCGACCTCCAGGATCACCACGCCGCTCCACGCGCCGGGCATTTCGATCTCTTCAGCCAAGGCCGGGGAGAGATTGGCCACCGTGCCACCGGCGAGCGGCTGGCGGCCGCTTAGCAGGGTCTGGTCGCGCAAAGGCGTTTCGGGCGGCAGTTCGAGGGGCAGTTCGAGCACGACGGGCATCCGGTCGCGCCAAACGTCCAAGCGGGCTTTACCTTGCGTGCCCAAGGTCGCGAGGCGAAAGCGCAGGGCCTGGGCGTCAACCACCATCTTTTCGTCGATGCCCAAAACCACGTCCCCCACCTCGATGCCCGCCTTGTCGGCCGGCCCGCCTGGGAAAACCTCGTTCACCAGCACCCCGCCCGGCCGGTCGAGGCCGAAGCCCTCGGCCAAGTCGGGTGTCACGGTCTGCCCCGTCACTCCCGCCCAGGGCCGCATCACCTCCCCGCCCGTCAAGGCGGCCTGAACCACCGTGGCAACCATGTTGCTGGGGATTGCGAAGCCGATGCCGATAGACCCGCCGGTGCGCGAGTAGATCGCCGTATTGATCCCGATCAGCCCCCCGTCCAGGGTCACCAGCGCGCCGCCCGAGTTCCCCGGGTTGATCGCCGCGTCGGTTTGGACGAAGAAATTATAATCGCTCACGCCGACCTGGGTGCGCGCCAGGGCCGACACGATGCCGCTGGTCACGGTTTGCCCGACACCGAAGGGGTTGCCGACGGCCAAGACGAGATCGCCAACTTCCAGGGAATCGGAGTCTTTGAATTTCAAGAAAGGCAGATCGCCCTCGTCCGATTCGATCTTCAGGACCGCGAGGTCCGTATCGGGATCGTCCAGCACCAGGCGCGCCGGAAGATCGCGCCGGTCGCTGAGCACAACCCGGATTTCGGCGGCATTCTCGATGACATGATGATTGGTGACAACGTAGCCGTCGGCCGACACCAACACCCCGGATCCGAGGGAGTTCTCCTCACGCTTGCGGGGCTGGCCCAAATCGCCGAAGGCCTCTCCGAAGAAGCGCTTGAAGAAGGGATCGTCGAACAGCGGGGAAACCTTGCGCTCCACAACCGTGCGGGTGAAGACGTTGACCACGGCCGGGGCCACCTGTTTCACCGCCGGCGAGAAGGACAGCAGCATTTCCTCCTGGCTCTCCGGCACCTTGCGCTCCTGCGCGCTTAGGCTCGAACCGCCGGCGAAAACCAAGGCCAGGCCTAGACAGAAGGCCCTACAAAGGCCTCTCGCGCTCACACTCATCGCCCTCTCGTTGGTGGGTTATAGACACAAAGGTAAGCGGTCCGGCCCGAAATACAAAGGCCGGCCATTGGATCCCACGGCCCGAACGCAAAAGGCTCCGCATGCCGCGGAGCCTTTGGTCGTCGAAAAGAGGCGGTCTCGCCCCAAGCGGACATCTACTCTTCCTCGGTTTCTTCCCGCTCTTGGGTCGGGCCGGAATCCTGGCCTCTTGCCTCGGGATTGCGGTCCACGAGCTCGATTACCGCCATGGGCGCCATATCGCCATACCGGAAACCGGCTTTCAGGACCCGAGTATAGCCGCCGTTGCGTTCCTTATAGCGATCGGCCAGCTCGTCGAAGAGCTTGCGCACCATGGCATCGTCGCGCAGGACGGAGGCGGCCTGGCGGCGGGCATGCAGCGTGCCGCGCTTGCCGAGCGTGATGAGGCGATCCGTCACGCGGCGCAAGTCCTTGGCCTTCGGCAGCGTGGTCACGATCTGCTCGTGCTTGATCAGCGACGTCGCCATGTTTGCGAACATCGCCTTGCGGTGGGTCGAAGTCCGGTTGAACTTTCGCAAGGCCATACCGTGACGCATGTCTTCACTCCTCTTCGTCCTGGGCTCGCGCACGAGTCCGATTGCACGATCCGCCGCCCTTTGCCCGGCACGGCGGAGGGGATCCTCTCGATCCCTTGGGGCCCTCCAGCTGACTGCTTAGTAGGGCTCTTCCAGCTTCTTGGCCAATTCCTCGATGTTCTCGGGCGGCCAATTGGGGATGTCCATGCCGAGATGCAGGCCCATCTGGGACAGGACTTCCTTGATCTCATTCAGCGACTTGCGCCCAAAGTTGGGAGTGCGGAGCATTTCCGCCTCGGTCTTCAGGACCAGGTCGCCGATGTAGACGATGTTGTCGTTCTTCAGACAATTGGCCGAGCGGACGGAAAGCTCCAGTTCGTCCACCTTGCGCAGCAAGTTCTTGTTGAACGGCGGCTCCGCCCGGTCCTCGGCGGCTTCGCGCGAGGTCGGCTCCTCGAAGTTGATGAAGAGCTGCAGTTGGTCCTGCAGGATCCGCGCGGCCAAGGCCACCGCGTCCTCCGGGGAAACCGCGCCGTTGGTCTCCACGTCCATGGTCAGCTTGTCGTAGTCGGTCACCTGGCCAACGCGGGTGTTCTCGACGCGGTAGGACACCTTGCGGACCGGCGAGTAAAGGCTATCCACGGGAATCATCCCGATCGGCGCGTCGTCGGGCCGGTTCTGGCTGCCGGGCACGTAGCCCTTGCCCAATTGGACGGTCAGCTCCATGTCGATGCGCGCGCCGTCGTCAAGGGTGCAGATCACCAACTCGGGGTTCATGATCTCAATGTCCGGGCCGGTTTCGATTTGCCCGGCGGTCACCTCGCCCGGGCCTTCGGCCCGCAGGCGCATCCGCTTGGGGCCCTCGCCGTGCATCCGCAGAGCCACGGCCTTGATGTTCAGCACGACGTCGGTCACATCCTCGCGCACGCCGGGGATGGAGGAGAATTCATGCAGCACGCCGTCCACGTGGATCGCCGTCACGGCGGCACCTTGCAGCGAGGATAGCAGGATCCGGCGCAGCGCATTGCCCAGGGTCAGGCCAAAGCCACGCTCCAGCGGCTCGGCGACCACCTTGGCGAAACGGTGCGTGTCGGTGCCCGGCTGAATGTCGAGCTTGGTCGGCTTGATGAGATCGGTCCAGTTCTTTTGAAGCACGAGTCGTGTCCTCGATTGAGAGCGGTTTCATGAAAAGCGGAACGACGGCCCGAAAGTTGTGGCCGCCGTCCTATCTTCATCGGCTGCGGTCTTGCCCGGTCCGGAGGGTGCTCAGTCTTCCGGACCCATACCTGGACCGCCGCCGGTGTGCGTTTAGACGCGGCGGCGCTTGGGCGGGCGGCAGCCGTTATGCGGGATCGGCGTCACGTCGCGAATGGCGGTGATCTGAAATCCGACCGACTGCAGCGCGCGCAGCGCCGATTCCCGGCCTGAACCGGGGCCCTTGACGTTCACCTCCAGCACGCGCATGCCATGGTCCTGCGCCTTGCGCCCCGCGTCCTCGGCGGCAAGCTGGGCAGCGTAGGGGGTGGACTTCCGGGAGCCCTTGAAACCTTGACCGCCGGCCGAGGACCAGGAAATCGTGTTGCCCTGCACGTCGGTGATGGTGATCACGGTGTTGTTGAAGGTCGCGTTCACATGCGCGATCCCAGAGCTGATGTTCTTCTTTTCGCGGCGCCTGACGCGCGCTTGGGGCTTGGCCATCGGTCTCGTCCTAACTCTTTACCTGGTGGCTTTCTTCTTGCCGGCGATCGGCCGAGCCGGACCCTTGCGGGTCCGCGCATTGGTGCTGGTCCGCTGGCCGCGGACGGGCAAGCCCTTGCGGTGGCGCAGGCCGCGATAGCAGCCGAGATCCATCAAGCGCTTGATGTTCATCGCGACCTCGCGACGAAGATCGCCCTCGACCAGATAATCGCGGTCGATGGCCTCGCGGATGCGCACCACCTCGTCGTCGGTCAGTTCGCTCACCCGCCGTTCCAGCGGAACGCCCACGGACTCGCAGATCACCCGCGCCTTGGTGGTGCCAATCCCGTGAATATAGGTCAGCGCGATCGGAACGCGCTTGTTGGTCGGTATGTTGACGCCAGCGATACGTGCCACGCCCTTCTACTCCCTAGCCTTTGGGTTCGTAACTCTTGCTCGGGCCGTCGGCCAAGCCTAAATGCCCGGTCGTGCTCCACGCCAGGGAGCGCGGATTATAGAAATCCCCGCCCGCCCGTCAAGGCCGGCATCTAAGGCCTTCGATCTTGGCCGCTAAGCCCGAACGGATGCTTGCAGAATCTCCCCAATCTGCTGTGAGACTTCGTCGATGGATGACATACCGTCAACCGCGCGCAACTGTCCGCGCTCGCGATAGTACGGCAAGATCGGCGCGGTCTGCGCCCGATAGACGTCCAGCCGCCGCTTGAGCGTATCCACGGTGTCGTCGCTGCGTGCGGTCTGGGACTCGCTGATGCGGGTTTCGATGCGGGCCACCAAGGCCGCCTCGTCCACCTGGATTTCGATGACCGCGTGAAGGGGCAGGCCCTTTTCCGCCAGCATGGCGTCGAGCGCCTCCGCCTGCGGAACCGTGCGGGGAAAGCCGTCCAGGATGAAACCCTTGGCGCAATCCGGCTCCTCGATCCGTTCGGCGATCATCCGAACCATCAGTTCGTCGGGCATGAGCTGACCCGCGTCCATGATCTGCTTGGCCTGCTGGCCCAGGTCGCTGCCGGACGCCACCACAGCCCGCAGCATCTCCCCGGTTGACAGGTGGGCGACACCCAGCTGTTCGACGATGCGCTGAGCTTGGGTGCCCTTTCCCGCCCCCGGCGGGCCCAGAAGAATGATGTTCACCCTCGCCTCCCCTTCAACTTCGCCTTCTTGATGAGGCCCTCGTACTGATGCGCCAACAGGTGCGAATGGATCTGCGCCACGGTGTCCATGGTGACCGAGACCACGATCAGCAGGCTGGTGCCACCGAAGTAGAACGGCACGGCGTACTGGCTGGTCAGAATCTCCGGCAGCAGACACACCAACGCGAGATAAATCGCACCAACCGTCACAAGGCGGGTCAGCACATAATTCAAGTAGTCCGCCGTGTTCTTGCCCGGCCGGATCCCAGGAATGAAGCCGCCATGCTTCTTCAGGTTGTCCGCGGTATCGGCCGGATTGAAGACGATCGCCGTGTAGAAGAAGGCAAAGAAAATGATCATGCCCACATAGAGCGCCATGTAGAGCGGCTGCCCGTGGGACAGGTTGGCGGTGACCCAGGTCAACCACGCCGGCCCGCTCGCGTCGCTGGAAAAGGCCACCACCGTGGTCGGCATGAGCAGCAGCGAAGACGCGAAAATCGGTGGGATGACGCCGGCCGGATTGAGCTTCAGCGGCAAGTGCGAGGACTCTCCGCCGAACATCCGGTTGCCCATCTGACGCTTGGGATACTGAACGAGCAAGCGGCGCTGCGCCCGCTCCATGAATACGATGAAGGTGATGACCACCACCGCCATGACCAGCAGGAACAGGATCAGGCCAGTGGACATCGCTCCGGTGCGGCCCAGTTCAAGGGTCGAGGCCAGGGCAAGGGGCAGATTGGCGACAATGCCCGCGAAGATAATGAGCGAGATGCCGTTGCCCACGCCGCGCTGAGTGATTTGCTCGCCCAGCCACATCAGGAAGATGGTGCCGCCGGTCAGGGTGATGACGGTGGTGACCCGGAAGAACAGGCCCGGATCGATCACCGCCGAACCGCTCGGCCCGGAGGTCGCCTCTAGGCCGACCGCGATACCATAGGATTGGAAGGCCGCCAGCAGGACGGTGCCGTAGCGAGTGTACTGATTGATCTTCTTGCGCCCCGCCTCGCCTTCCTTCTTCAGCTGCTCCAGCGTGGGCGAGACGGCGGTCAGAAGCTGCATGATGATGGCCGCGGAGATGTACGGCATGATATTCAGCGCGAAAATCGTCATGCGGCTGAGCGCGCCGCCGGCGAACATGTCGAACACGCCGAGCACGCCACCCGAGTGCTGCGCGAAAATCTGCTCCAGCGCGCTGGGATCCACGCCGGGGATGGGGATGTAGGTTCCCAGGCGGTAAACCACCAAGGCCGCCAAGGTGAACCACAAGCGCTTCTTGAGCTCCGTGGCCTTGGCGATGGCCCCGAAGTTGATATTGGCTGCAAGTTGTTCGGCGGCTGATGCCATGCTGCTGTCCGTTCCTGCGCGCCCCCGAAAGCGGCCCGCCAGTGGGTTGAGCGAGTTACTCGGCCGAGGCCTCAGCCTCCGCCGCCTTCGCCGGTGCCGCCACCTTGACGCTGCCGCCAGCCTTCTCGACCGCAGCCACCGCCGACTTGGACGCACCCGCCACCGTTATGTCGATCTTCGCGGTCAATTCGCCAACCCCCAAAAGACGCACGCCGTCGCGCACAGCCTTGAACAGGCCAGCGGCCTTCAGGCTCGCGGCATCGATCGGCTGCTTGGGGTCGAGCTTCCCGGCATCGATCGCCGTCTGCAGGCGGCCCAGGTTGACCTCGGCGTAATCCCGCTTGAAGGGAGCGTTGGTGAAGCCGCGCTTCGGCAGGCGCCGGTGCAGGGGCATCTGACCGCCCTCGTAGCCGTTGATGGCCACGCCACGGCGGGACTTCTGACCCTTATGCCCCTTGCCCGAGGTCTTGCCCAGACCAGAGCCGATTCCCCGCCCAACGCGCTTGCGCGGCGTCCGGGCCCCAGGGTTATCGCTGATTTCGTTCAGCTTCATCACTCGTGTTCCTTCGTCTTTACCGAACGGGCGTTCACTTGTGGCCGGGGCAATTCCAGCCCCGCCCAAGCGACCCGCGCTTAATCGATCACGCGCACCAAATGGGAAACCTTGGCGATCATGCCACGAACCGAGGGGGTATCCTCGAGCTCGCGCACCCGATGGCGGCGGTTCAGCCCCAAACCCTTGAGCGTGGCGAGCTGATCCTTCGGGCGGCCGATCGGGCTGCCATATTGCTCCACACGCAAGGTCTTGGCTTCGCTTTTCTTCTTGGCGGCCATGACGGCTTACTCCTGGGCTTCCGCTTGCGCGGGTGCTTCCGCTTGCGCGGCGGCTTCGGCGTTCGCGGGGGCTTCCTCGCGCTTGCCAACGATGTCTGAGACCTTCTTGCCACGGCGCTGGGCAACCATGCGCGGGCTCTGGATCTGCTTCAGGGCCTCGAAGGTCGCGCGGATCATGTTATGCGGGTTCTGCGTGCCAACCGATTTGGCGACCACGTCGTGCACCCCAAGGCATTCGAAGACCGCGCGCATCGGCCCACCGGCGATGATGCCGGTGCCCACACCCGCCGAGCGCAGGATCACCTGCCCCGCGCCGTAGTGGCCAAGCACGTCGTGATGCAGCGTGCGGCCTTCGCGCAAGGGGACCCGGATCATGCCGCGCTTGGCGGCGTCCGTGGCCTTTCGGATGGCCTCAGGCACCTCCCGTGCCTTGCCGTGGCCAAAGCCGACCCGGCCCCGCTGGTCACCGACCACCACAAGCGCGGCGAAGCCGAAGCGCCGGCCACCCTTGACCACCTTGGCGACACGGTTGATGCCGACAAGCTTGTCGACAATCTCCGAATCCTCACGCTCCCGGTCGCGCGGACGATTTTCTCTTTGCGGACGTGCCATGTTCGCGAACTTTCCCGTTAGAACGACAGGCCGCCCTCGCGGGCGGCATCGGCCAGCGCCTTGACGCGGCCATGGTAGAGATAGCCCCCGCGGTCGAAGACGACCTCGGAAACGCCGGCGGTCTTCGCGCGCTCGGCGATCAGCTTGCCGACCTCAGCAGCGGCCGAAACGTCCGCGCCGGTCTTGATCTTGCCCTTCAGGTCCTTGTCGAGCGAGGAGGCCGCGGCCAAGGTGGCGCCCTGGCGGTCGTCGATCAGCTGAGCATAGATATGCTTGCTGGAGCGAAAGATCGACAAACGCGGCCGGCCGCCGGATTTCTTCTTCAGGCTGTGGCGGACGCGACGCGTGCGCTTGAGCCATTTTTCCCTGGTGGTCAGCATCTTACTTCTTCTTGCCTTCCTTGCGCAGAATCTGCTCATCAGCGTAGCGGACACCCTTGCCCTTGTAGGGCTCCGGCGGGCGCATAGCGCGGATTTCAGCGGCCATCTGCCCGACCTTCTGCTTGTCCGCGCCGGTGATGGCGATCGAAGTCGGCTTCTCGCAGACCACCTTGATGCCTTGCGGAATCGGGTAGTTGACGTCGTGGCTGAAGCCGAGCTGCAGGTTCAAGGTGTTGCCCTGCACCGAGGCGCGGTAGCCCACGCCGGTGATCTCGAGAGACTTCGTAAAGCCCTCGGAAACGCCGGTCACCAGGTTTTGGATCCGCGAGCGGGCCGTGCCCCACATCGCCCGAGAACGCTTGCTCTCGTCCACCGGCTTGACCCAGACCTGATCCTCTTCCCGGCTGATGACCACATCCTCGGTCGCCGCGAAGCTGAGTTCGCCCTGCTTGCCCTTGGCGGTGACCAAAACGCCCTCGATCTTCAGATCGACACCGCTTGGCACCTGAACCGCGTTATTTCCGACGCGCGACATGACTTCGACTCCCTAGAACACGCGGCAGAGGATTTCGCCGCCGACATTGGCCGCGCGGGCCTCGTGATCGGCCATGACGCCGCGCGGGGTCGACAGGATCGCCATCCCCAGGCCGTTGTAGTACCGCGGCAACTCCTTGATCCTGGAGTAGACCCGGCGCCCAGGCTTGGAAATGCGCGCGATCTCGCGGATCACTGGCGTGCCTTCATGGTACTTCAGCTCGATCTCGATGACCTCGAATCCGCGGTCGCCCGTGACCGTGCGGTATTCGCGGATGAAGCCTTCGCGCTTCAAGACCTCGAGCACGTTCTTGCGCAGCTTGGACGAGGGTGCCTGCACCTTCGACTTGCTGGCTCGCTGACCGTTGCGGATCCGGGTCAGCAAATCCCCCAAGGGATCGCTCATCGACATCCTACCCGTCCTCCTACCAACTGGATTTCGTCATGCCCGGGATCTGGCCGACCGAGGCCAGATCGCGCAGGGCAATGCGCGAAAGCTTAAACTTGCGATAAAACCCTTTGGGCCGCCCGGTGAGCTCGCAGCGGTTATGCACCCGCACCTTCGAGCCGTTACGCGGCATCTCGGCAAGACGTAAATACGCCTGAAACCGCTCTTCGGGCGGCAGGGAGCGATCATGGGCGATCGCCCGCAATTGCGCCCGCTTGGCGGACTGGCCCTTGGCCATCCGACGCCGCTTCTTATCCCGTTCGACCGCGCTTTTCTTTGCCATGTGTCGTAATCCTTCCGCCGCTCAGTTCTGAAACGGCATATCGAAGTGCTTCAGGAGCGCCTTGGCCTCCTGATCGTTGCCGGCCGTCGTGCAAAGCACGATGTCCATGCCGCGAATTTCGTCGACCTCATCGTAATCCACTTCCGGGAAAACGATTTGCTCCTTCAGGCCCATCGCGAAGTTGCCCCACCCATCGAAGGACTTGGCGCTTAGGCCCCGGAAGTCGCGCACGCGTGGCAACGCCACGTTCACCAGACGGTCGAGGAACTCGTACATCCGCTCGCGCCGCAAGGTGACCTTGCAGCCGATCGCCATGCCCTCGCGCAGCTTGAAACCGGCGATGGAGCGCTTGGCGTGGGTCACCACCGGCTTCTGCCCGGCGATGCGGGTCAGCTCTTCCACGGCGGAGCTCAGCTTCTTGCTGTCCGCCACGGCTTCGCCCACGCCCATGTTGATGACGATCTTATCAAGCTTGGGAACCTGCAACTGGTTCTCGTAGCCGAATTCCTCGCGAAGCTTCGGCTTCACGACGCTCTCGTAATGCTCTCGCAAGCGGGCCTGCATGGTTCTCGCCTCGCTCAATTGTCGATCACTTCGCCGGAGCGGCGGGCAAAGCGCACCTTCCGCTCGTCGACAAGCTTGAAGCCAACCCGGGTCGGCTGCTGATCGCTGGGATCCAAATGGGCGACGTTCGAGACGTGAATCGGCGCTTCTTTCTCGATAATGCCACCCTCGGCGGTTTGGGTCGGGCGCTGGTGGCGCTTGATCATGTTGACCCCCTGCACGACCACACGGTCGGCGGAGCGGTCCACGCTCAAGACTTCGCCCATCTTCCCTTTGTCACGGCCGGCGATGACCGCGACGCGATCCCCCCGGCGGATTTTGAACTTCTTGGCCATCACAGCACCTCGGGCGCCAGAGAGACGATCTTCATGAACCGCTTGGCGCGCAGCTCCCGGGTCACGGGGCCGAAGATGCGCGTGCCGATCGGCTCGTTCTGCTTGTTGATCAACACAGCGGCGTTGTTGTCGAAGCGGATCACCGTGCCGTCCTCGCGGCGGATGTCCTTGGCGGTGCGCACGATAACCGCGCGATGCACGTCGCCCTTCTTCACGCGGCCCCGCGGAATCGCCTCCTTCACGGAGACGACGATCACGTCGCCAATGCTCGCGGTCCGGCGCTTTGATCCGCCTAGGACCTTGATGCACTGCACCCGCCGCGCACCGGAATTGTCGGCGACGTCGAGGTTAGTTTGCATCTGAATCATGACGTCGTCTCCTTAGGCCTGGGCCCCGGCCGCCACATCCTCGAGAACGACTTCCCAGCTCTTGCTCTTGGAAATCGGGCGGCACTCGCGGATGCGGACCACGTCCCCGGCTTTGTAGCGATTGTCCTCGTCATGCGCGTGGTAGCGCTTGGACTGCTTGATAAACTTCTTGTACACGGGGTGCATGACGCGGCGTTCGACCAAGACGGTAATCGTCTTGTCGGCCTTATCGCTGACCACAACCCCTTGCAGAACTCGGCGCGGCATCGACCTTGACTCCTAGGATGCGGCCGGCGCGACGTCGCGTTCGCGCAAGACCGTCTTGATGCGCGCGATATCACGGCGAACCGCCTTCGCGCGCGCGGTGTTTTCCAGCTGACCGCTGGCCTGCTGAAAGCGCAGATTGAACGCTTCCTTGCGCAGCTTCAGCAGCTCTTCCTTCAACTCGTCGGCCGATTTGGCGCGGACGTCCTCGGCTTTCATCGCTTAGCTCTCCTCGCCCGGACGGGACACGAAACGGGTCTGGATCGGCAGCTTGGCGGCCGCCAGGCGGAAGGCCTCGCGCGCCATCTCCTGGCTCACCCCGTCGAGTTCGAACATGATGCGCCCGGGTTTCACCCGCGCCGCCCACCATTCCGGCGAGCCCTTGCCCTTACCCTGGCGCACTTCGGCGGGCTTTGAGGATACCGGCACGTCCGGGAAGACGCGGATCCACAGCTTGCCAACGCGGCGCATGTGCCGGGTGATCGTGCGGCGCGCCGCCTCGATCTGCCGGGCCGACACACGGCCGGGCGTCGTGGCCTTCAATCCGTAGGCACCGAAGTTCAGCTGGGTGCCGCCCTTCGCCATGCCGTGAATCCGGCCCTTGAATTGCTTGCGGTACTTCGTCCGCTTCGGGGAAAGCATGACCCTCGCTCCCTAACCTTCGCCGCCCCGGCTCACGAACGCGCCGCCGGGCCGCTCTGGACCTCGGTCATGCGTTCTTCGTGGGCCATGGGGTCGTGCGCCATGATCTCGCCCTTGAACACCCAGACTTTGACGCCACAGGTGCCATAGGTCGTGTGCGCGGTGGATTCCGCGTAGTCGATATCCGCGCGCAGGGTGTGCAAAGGCACGCGGCCCTCCCGATACCACTCCGTGCGCGCGATTTCGGCACCGCCGAGGCGCCCCGCGCAGTTGATGCGGATGCCCTGCGCACCCAGGCGCATGGCGGACTGCACCGCCCGCTTCATCGCCCGGCGGAATGCCACGCGCCGCTCAAGCTGCTGGGCGATGTTGTCGGCCACCAGCTTGGCATCGATTTCCGGCTTGCGAATCTCGACGATGTTAAGATGCACCTCGCCACCGGTCACCTTCTGCAGTTCCTGGCGCAGCTTCTCGATGTCCTGGCCCTTCTTGCCGATGACAACGCCCGGGCGCGCCGTGTGGATGGTGACGCGCGCACGCTTGGCCGGCCGCTCGATCACGATGTTCGAAACACCCGCCTGCGACAGCCGCTTCTTCAGGAACTCGCGCAGCCGTAGGTCCTCATGCAACATGGCGGCATAGTGCTTGTCGGCGAACCAGCGCGAATCCCAGGTCCGGTTAACCCCGACGCGCAGCCCGATCGGATTGACTTTATGACCCATGCCTCAAGCCTTCTCTTCGGTTTCCCGGACCACCACGGTCAGGCGGCTCCAGGGCTTTACGATCTTGCCGACGCGGCCGCGTGCGCGGGGCCGGAAACGGCGCATGACAAAGGACTTGCCCACCGTCGCCTCGGCCACGACCAAGCGGTCGACGTCGAGCTGATGATTGTTCTCCGCGTTGGCGATCGCCGACTGCAGCACCTTCTTGACGTCGCGCGCGATGCGCCGCTTGGAGAAGGTCAGCTCCGCCAAGGCCGTCTCCGCCGGCTTGCCGCGAATCATGGCCGCGACAAGATTGAGCTTCTGCGGGCTGGTGCGCAGATTACGCAGCACGGCCCGCGCCTCGTTGTCGGCCAAGCGCCGCTCGGTTTTAGGCTTGCCCATGGCTTTAGCCCCTCTTCGCCTTCTTGTCCGCCGCGTGCCCGTGGAAGGTGCGCGTCGGGGAGAACTCGCCGAACTTGTGGCCGACCATGTTCTCGGTCACCAGCACCGGCAGGAACTTGTGGCCGTTGTAGACGCCGAAGGTCAGGCCGACGAACTGCGGCATGATGGTCGAGCGTCGCGACCAGGTCTTGATGATCTCGTTCCGGCCCGAGGCGCGGGTGACATCCGCCTTCTTCAGCAGATAACCGTCCACGAACGGGCCTTTCCAAACAGAACGCGCCATGGAGCGGGCTCCCTACTTCTTCGCGTGACGACGGCGCACGATCAGGCCGTCGGTCTTCTTGTTCTGGCGCGTCCGCGCGCCCTTCGTCGGCTTGCCCCAAGGGGTCACCGGGTGACGCCCGCCAGAGGTGCGGCCCTCGCCGCCGCCATGGGGGTGGTCGACCGGGTTCATGGCGACGCCGCGCACGGCCGGCAGCTTTCCAAGCCAACGCGCGCGCCCGGCCTTGGAAAGCTTGATGTTCGCCTGGTCCGGATTCGACACCGCGCCAATCGTGGCCATGCACTCGGCGCGAACCATCCGAACCTCGCCCGAGGACAAACGCAACAGCGCGTAGCCCGCATCACGGCCAACAAGCTGCACGTAAGTGCCCGCTGCCCGCGCGATCTGCCCGCCTTTGCCCGGCTTAAGCTCCACGTTGTGCACGATGGTGCCGATCGGAACCGAGGACAGCGGCATTGCATTGCCCGGCTTGACGTCCGCGCGGTTCGCCGCGATCACCGTATCGCCGGCCCCCAGGCGCTGCGGCGCTAGGATGTAGGCCTGCTCGCCATCCGCGTAGGTGATGAGCGCGATGAAGGCACTGCGGTTCGGATCGTATTCCAAGCGCTCCACCGTGGCCGGAACGTCAAACTTGCGCCGCTTGAAGTCGATCACCCGGTAGGTGCGCTTGTGCCCACCGCCCCGGCGGCGCGCGGTGATGCGCCCGGAGTTGTTGCGGCCGCCGGACTTGTGCAGGCCCTCGGTCAGCTTCTTGACCGGCTTGCCCTTCCACAGCTCGCCGCGCTGAACCTGGACCAGCTGGCGCCGGCCGGGCGTCGTCGGGTTGTATGTCTTCAAAGCCATCGGTTCAGATCCCCGTGGTCACGTCGATGGAGTGGCCTTCCTCGAGCGTCACCATCGCTTTCTTGGTTTCGGCCCGCTTGCCGATCACGCCCCGGAAGCGCTTGACCTTTCCGGCCTGGCGCAGGGTGTTGACCTTCTTCACCTTGACCTTGAAGAGGTCCTCCACCGCCGCCTTGATCTCGGGCTTGCTGGCGTCCACCGGCACCTGGAAGGTCACCTGGTTGTGCTCGCCCCCAAGGGTGGACTTTTCAGTCACCACCGGGCGCCGGATCAGCTCGAAGGTCCGCTCTTGCGAGACCTTCAGGTCCGACTTCGTTCTCGCGCGCGCCCTGCTCATTTCAGCCTCGCTTCCAGGGCTTCCACGGCGCCGCGGGTCAGAACCAGCGTGTCACGCCGCAAAATGTCGTAAACGTTAGCGCCCTGCTCGCTCATCAAATCGACGCCCGGAATATTGCGGGCCGCGCGGGCGAAAAGCGTGTCCATCTCCGCGCCGTCGATGATCAAGGCGTTCGACCAGCCAAGCGCAGTCAAGCGCGCCGCCAGTTCCTTCGTCTTGTGGCTATCGACCTTGGCTTGATCCAAGACGATCAGCTTGCCGTCCGCAGCCTTGGAGGAAAGCGCAACCTTCAGCGCCAGCCGCCGCACCTTCTTCGGGAGGTCATGGCCATGATCGCGCACCACCGGGCCATGCACCACGCCGCCGCCGCGCATAATGTTGGTCTTCATGTTGCCGCGCCGGGCGCGGCCGGTGCCCTTCTGGCGAAAGGCCTTCTTCGAGGTGCCGGAAACCTCGCTGCGCCCCTTGGTCTTATGGGTGCCCGCGCGGCGCTTGGCCAACTGCCAGTTCACGGTCCTGGCAAGCAGGTCCCCGCGTGCCGGAACGGCGAAAATCGCGTCCGATAGCTCGATGTCGCCCACTGACTTGTTATCGAGGGAAGTGACCGAGAGTTTCATGGTCACGACTCCTTCTTATCTGCGTCCGACGGCTCGGACTCGGCCGCAGTGGCCTCCTCAGCGCTTTCCGCTGCCGGAGCCGCCTCGTCAGCAGGCGCCGCTTCGGGCGCTGCTTCCGCCGCCGTTTCTTCGTTTGCCGTCTCTTGGTTCGCCGTCTCTTCGGCCGGCGCCTCTTCGGCGGCCGCGCCTTCAGTGACGTTCTCGCCCTCGACAGCCTCTTCCTTCAGGCCCGCCGGGAAAGGGGCGTCGTCCGGTCGGCCGCGCTTCACCGCGTCGCGGATCTCAACCCATCCGCCTTCGGCTCCAGGCACCGCGCCCTTAATCAGGATGAGGTCGCGCTCGGCATCGGTCGAGACCACCACGAGGTTCTGCGTGGTGACCCGGCGATCGCCCATGTGGCCAGCCATCTTCTTGCCCTTGAAGACCTTACCCGGGTCCTGGCTGTTACCGGTCGAGCCATGGCTGCGGTGGGAGATCGAAACGCCGTGGGAGGCGCGCAGTCCAGCGAAGTTATGGCGCTTCATAGCACCCGCGAAGCCCTTGCCGATGGAGGTCCCGCTGACGTCCACGAATTGGCCAGGGACGAAGTGCTCGGCCGAAAGCCGCGCCCCAACCTCCAGGACCGCGTCCGGATCGACCCTAAACTCGGCCAGCCGGCGCTTCGGGGTCACCTTGGCCTTGGCGAAGCGTTCGCGTTCAGCCTTGCTGACGCGCTTCACCTTGGCGGAGCCACTGCCCAGTTGCACGGCGGTGTAGCCGTCCTTCTCCTGGGTGCGGACGGCGGTCACCTGGCAGCCGTCCAACTGCAACACCGTGACCGGCACGTGCGCGCCGCTCTCGGTGAAGACGCGGGTCATGCCAAGCTTCCGCGCGATTATCCCGGTACGCATCGAATCAACCCTTCAGCTTGATCTCGACATCGACGCCGGAGGCCAGGTCGAGCTTCATCAGCGCGTCCACGGTCTGCGGGGTCGGATCGACGATGTCCAGAAGGCGCTTGTGAGTCCGGATTTCGAACTGCTCGCGGCTCTTCTTGTCGATGTGGGGCGAGCGCAGCACCGTGAAGCGTTCGATCCGGGTCGGCAAGGGAATGGGCCCGCGCACCTGCGCGCCGGTCCGCTTGGCCGTGTTCACGATCTCACCGGTCCACTGGTCGAGGACCCGGTGGTCGAACGCCTTGAGGCGAATGCGAATATTCTGACTGTCCATGGCTCCGCGCCCGTTTGTTCGGTCCGCCGGCCCCCTCGCGGTTTCGAGAGTGGCCGGCGTTCAACCGGTCCTTTTACTCGATGATGTTCGACACCACGCCGGCGCCGACGGTGCGTCCGCCTTC
>JARFRB010000101.1 GCA_029287455.1 Pelagibius litoralis
CACAACGATCCGGGTGGCATCCACCTGGTCGATGATCCCGCCACGGCTGGCCTGAATGGCCGCCCCGGAGTCGATCGCCACCTTGCCTTCCATGCCGGTGCCGACCAGCGGCGCCTCGGCTTGCAGCAGCGGCACCGCCTGACGTTGCATGTTGGAGCCCATCAGCGCGCGGTTGGCGTCGTCGTTCTCGAGGAACGGGATCAACGCCGCAGCGACCGAGACCAACTGCTTGGGCGAGACGTCGATATAGTCGATCTCCTCGACCCGCACCATCAGGTAGTCGGCACCCCGGCGGCAGGAGATCAGGTCCTCGGTGAGGCGCCCCTTGGCGTCCACCGGCGAGTTCGCCTGGGCCACCGTGTAGCGGCCCTCCTCCATGGCGGAAAGGTAGACCACCTCGTCGGTCACCTTGCCGTCCACCACCTTCCGGTAGGGGCTTTCGATGAAGCCGTACTGGTTGACCCGCGCGTAAGTGGCGAGCGAATTGATCAGGCCGATGTTCGGGCCTTCCGGTGTTTCGATGGGGCAGATCCGGCCGTAGTGGGTCGGATGCACGTCGCGCACCTCGAAGCCCGCGCGCTCGCGGGTCAGGCCGCCCGGGCCCAAGGCCGACAAGCGCCGCTTGTGGGTAATCTCCGACAAGGGGTTCGTCTGGTCCATGAACTGGGAGAGCTGCGAGGAGCCAAAGAACTCGCGCACCGCGGCCGCCGCCGGCTTGGCATTGATCAGATCGTGCGGCATCACGCTGTCGATCTCGACCGAGCTCATCCGCTCCTTGATCGCCCGCTCCATGCGCAGCAGCCCGACGCGATACTGATTCTCCATCAGTTCGCCAACCGAGCGCACCCGGCGGTTGCCAAGGTGGTCAATGTCGTCGATTTCGCCGCGGCCGTCCTTGAGGTCCACGAGCACCCGCAGAATGGCGATAATGTCTTCCTTGCGCAGCACCCGAAGCTGGTCGTCGGTGTCGAAGTCGAGGCGCGCGTTCATCTTGACGCGGCCCACGGCCGAGAGGTCGTAGCGCTCCGGATCGAAGAACAGGCCCTGGAACATCGCATCGGCGGTTTCCAAGGTCGGCGGCTCGCCCGGCCGCATCACCCGGTAGATGTCGATCAGCGCGTCTTCGCGGTTGGTATTCTTGTCGCCCGCCAAGGTGTTGCGCATGTAGGGGCCGACGTTGACGTGGTCGATCGCCAGCGTGGCCAGCTCCTTGATGCCCTTCTCCTCAAGCGCGGCCAGCGACTCCTCGGTCAGCTCGTCGCCCGCCTCCAGCAGCACCTCGCCGGTTTCCTCGTCGATGCAGTCGGTGGCGGCATAGCGGCCGATCAGATCCTCGGTGGGGACCAGGATCTCCTTGAGGCCGCCCTCCGTCAACTTGCGGATCAGCCGCGGTGTGAGCTTCTGCCCCGCCTCCGCGACCACCTTTCCGCCCTTGGCGTCGACAAGGTCGCTCAAGAGCTTGATGCCCTTCATGCCCTCGCCGTCGAAAGGCGTGTGCCAACCCTTCTTGCCGCGCACATAGACCACTTGATCGTAGAAGGCGCCCAGAATCTCCTCGGCGCTCATGCCCGCGGCTTCCTGCGGATCCAGGGGCTTGCCTTCCTCCGCCCGCTCCGCGCGCAGCTTCTCCGTCTCCGCGTTGTCCAGGGCGTAGAGCAAGGTCGTGGCCGGCAGCTTGCGGCGCCGGTCGATGCGCACGAACATCAGGTCCTTGGCGTCGAACTCAAAGTCCAGCCAGGACCCGCGATAGGGGATCACCCGCGCGGCGAAGAGATACTTGCCCGAGGAATGGGTCTTGCCGCGGTCGTGATCGAAGAACACGCCAGGGCTGCGATGCATTTGCGAGACGATCACCCGCTCGGTGCCGTTGATGATGAAGGTCCCGTTCGGGGTCATCAACGGCATGTCGCCCATGTAGACGTCCTGCTCCTTGATGTCGCGAACCGAGCGCACGCCGCTGTCCTCGTCAATATCCCAGACCACAAGGCGCAGGGTCACTTTCAAGGGCGCAGCGAAGGTCATGCCGCGCTGCTGGCACTCCTCCACGTCATACTTCGGCTCCTCCAACTCGTAGCGCACGAACTGCAGTTCGGCGCGCTCGGAAAAGTCCTTGATGGGAAAGACCGAATTGAAGACCTCCTGAAGCCCGGTATTGCCGCGCTCCTCCGGCTTCACGCCAACCTGCAGAAACTGATCGTAAGAGGTCTTCTGGACCTCGATCAGGTTCGGCATGCGCGTGACTTCGGAAATGCGCCCGTAGTTCTTACGGATGCGCTTACGACCGGTGAACGACCTCGCCATGTCTTGCCCTCGTTGCCATCAATCTTGCCGCTCGCAGGCGGCGTTAGCCTTCAAAGCCGGGCGCTAGGCCCGATATTATCTCTTGCAGTCCCAGCCGCCCGGCGAGGGGAAACCTTTCCCGCTCGGTCGAACCCGCTTGCGCCCCCTTGCCGGCGGAATCCAAGCGCCGGGAGCAGTAGCGCTTGCCCGTCAAGCGCTTGGCCGTACAGCACGGAAAGCCGGCGCGGCGCGCGGGTGCTCGCCCCGCGCGCCGGCCGGACCGACCGTTCGATGTCCAGATGCCCGATCTTACTTGATCTCGACAGTGGCTCCGACCTCCTCCAACTTTTTCTTGATCTCTTCTGCCTCGTCCTTCGTCGCGCCTTCCTTGACAGGCTTCGGCGCGCCCTCGACCAGATCCTTGGCTTCTTTCAAGCCGAGGCTGGTGATCCCACGCACTTCCTTAATGACGTTGATCTTCTTGTCGCCCACGGCGGTCAAGATCACGTCGAAGGAGTCCTTTTCCTCGGCGGCGGGGGCAGCCTCTCCACCACCGCCGGCGACAGCCGCGACGGCAACCGGAGCAGCGGCGCTAACGCCCCAAGAGTCCTCGAGCTTCTTGGCGAGTTCCGCCGCCTCGAGCACGGTGAGCTTCGAAAGCTCGTCAACAAGTTTGTCCAAATCGGCCATTTCAATCGTTCCTTTTGACTTGAGCTAGGTACATTCGGTCTCGTGCAAAGCCGCCTCAAGCGGCCTCGTCCTTGGCGCTGTACGCCGAAATCACGCGGGCGAGCTGGCCAGCGGGTGCCTGCAACACGCCGGCGATCTTGGTCGCCGGAGCCTGCAAGAGACCCACCAACTTGCCCCGCAATTCGTCGAGCGACGGCAAAGCGGCCAGGGCTTTGACCCCATCGGGATCCAAGACCTGTTCGCCCAAAGCACCGCCGACAATGGTCAGCTTCTGGTTCTTCTTGGCGAACTCGACGCAGACCTTGGCCGCGGCGACCGGGTCCGGCGACAGCGTCATCGCCGTCGGACCTTTGCACAGCGGCTCCAGTGCCTCGAACTTAGTGCCCTTGAGAGCAAGCTTCGCGAGCCGGTTCTTGGTCACCTTATAAGACGCCCCCGCGTCGCGCACCTGCCTGCGCAGATCCGTTGCCTCGGCAACCGTCATCCCGGACTGGGTGGTGACGACCACGAGGGCGGATTCGGCGAGACGGGCATTCAGCGCGGAGACCAAGATTTCCTTTTCAGATCGGTCCACGTTATTCCGCTCCCATCTTGGCCACGAACCCTCGCAAACGCGGGATTCACGGCCCCTTGCACGAGGGCCTTTCCAGAACTGCCCCCAATCAGGACTGGCCCGGAATGGCCCGGTTCGCCTGTCCTGGAAGCTCAAGCCATCCAAACGCCCGACGAAGCCGGCCGGCTTGGACAAACTCGCTGCTTCCTGTCTATGCAGGCCCGCTTGGGCTTAAGTCCGTCCCGAAGGACGGGCACCTGCAGTCTCGGACAGGTTCGGAGCACGGCCCCGAGGGACCGGCCCCACTACCCGCCGCCGGCGTACCGGCGGCGAATTCCAACTAAGCGGGCGCCGACAGGCTGCCCACCTCGATCTTCACTCCCGGGCCCATGGTGGACGCCAAGGAAACCCGCTTGATGTAGGTCCCCTTCGCACCCGAGGGCTTGGCCCGGGTGATCGCGCCCACGAAGGCGCGCACATTCTCTTCCAGCTTGTCCTGGTCGAAGCTCATCTTGCCCACGCCGGCATGCACGATGCCCGCCTTCTCGACCCGGAACTCGACCTGGCCGCCCTTGGCCGCCTCGATCGCCGCCGCGATGTCGTTGGTCACGGTCCCCAGCTTGGGGTTCGGCATCAGCCCGCGCGGGCCAAGGACACGGCCAAGCTTACCGACGATCGGCATCATGTCCGGTGCCGCGATCACCCGCTCGAAGGGCATATCGCCTGCCTGGACCCGTTCCGCCAAGTCTTCCGCCCCGACCACGTCGGCGCCGGCCTTCTCGGCCTCTTCCGCCTTGGCGCCGCGCGCGAAGACGGCGACGCGCACGCTCTTGCCGGTGCCATGGGGCAGGTTAACCACGCCGCGCACGTTCTGATCCGCGTGGCGGGGGTCGACACCCAAGTTCATGGCGATTTCGACGGTTTCGTCGAACTTCGCCGCACCCCGGGCCTTGATCATCTCGACCGCCTCCGACAGCGGATAAAGCTTGCCGGGTTCGATGCCTTCGCGCGCCGTGCGCAGTTTCTTGCCAATTCGCGCCATCGTCCTACTCCACCACCTCGAGGCCCATCGAGCGCGCGGAGCCGGCGATGATCTTCGCGGCGGCGTCGATGTCGTTCGCGTTCAAGTCCTTCATCTTCAGTTCCGCCACTTCGCGAACCTGCGCCATGGTGACCTGCCCAGCGCTTTCCCGGCGCGGAGCCGAGGAGCCCTTGGCGATCTTGGCGGCCTTGCGCAGCAGGAAGGCAGCCGGCGGCGTCTTCGTCTCGAAGGTGAACGAGCGGTCGCCATAAGCGGTGATGATGACCGGAATCGGCATGCCCGGCTCCATGGACTGCGTGGCGGCGTTGAACGCCTTGCAGAATTCCATGATGTTCAAGCCACGCTGCCCAAGCGCCGGCCCGACCGGCGGCGAGGGATTTGCTTGCCCCGCCTTAATCTCGAGTTTGATGTAACCAACGATCTTCTTAGCCATGGTCTAGCCCTCTGTTTCAGGGGTCGCGGTGCGGCTATGGCGGGCCTCCCGCGAGGTTACCTGTGTCAAGGCGGCCGAACCCGTGGCCGCCCCCACTGCCGCCTAGGTCTTTTCGACCTGGGCGTATTCAAGCTCCACCGGCGTCGAGCGCCCGAAAATCGACACCGCGACCTTGAGCCGCGCGCGCTCCTCGTCGACCTCTTCCACCGTCCCGTTGAAGGAGGTGAAAGGACCGTCCGAGACCCGGACCACCTCTCCAATCTCGAAGGTGACCGAGGGTTTGGGCCGCTCCACGCCTTCCTGGACCTGGCGAATCAACTGCTCGGCCTCGCGGTCCGAGATCGGCACCGGACGGCCCTTGCCGCCCAGGAAACCGGTCACTTTCGGCGTGTTTGTTACCAAGTGCCAGGTTTCGTCGGTGAGCTCCATCTTCACCAACACATAGCCCGGAAAGAACTTACGCTCCGCGTTGACTTTCTGTCCCCGCCGGAGCTCCACAACCTCCTCGGTCGGCACCATCACCTCGGTGATGAGGTCGTCCATAGCCTTGCGTTCGGCCTGCTCGCGAATGGCTTCGGACACCTTCCGCTCGAAACCGGAATAAACATGGATCACATACCAGCGCTGTGCCATCGCCCTAGCCCCCGAGACCCAGAATCTGCCGCACCACGAACGACAGCACCTGATCCGTCAGGAAGAAGAACACCGCGCAAATAAAAACCATGATGAACACCATGATGGTGGTCACCGTGGTTTCCTTGCGCGTTGGCCAGGTCACCTTAGAGATCTCCTGCCGAACCTCGCGGATATACTGACCGGGGTTGGTCTTTGCCATCAAAATCTATCCTATTGCGGCCGATGGCCGCGATTCTCGCCCGCGAAGCAACGGAAGCCGGGTCTGGCAGGAGTGGAGGGACTCGAACCCCCAGCCCCCGGTTTTGGAGACCGGTGCTCTACCAGTTGAGCTACACTCCTATCCGACAAGGCAGCTGGCCTCTTCGCTTGACCGGTCCCTTTACTCGATGATGTTCGACACCACGCCGGCGCCGACGGTGCGTCCGCCTTCGCGGATGGCGAAGCGCAGGCCCTCGTCCATGGCGATCGGCGCGATCAGCTGCACGTCCATCGACACGTTGTCGCCCGGCATCACCATCTCCGTGCCTTCCGGCAGGGTCACCACACCGGTCACGTCCGTCGTCCGGAAGTAAAACTGCGGACGGTAGTTCGTGAAGAACGGCGTGTGCCGGCCACCCTCTTCCTTCGTCAGGATGTAGGCCTCCGCCTTGAAACGCGTGTGCGGCGTGATCGTGCCCGGCTTCGCCAGAACC
>JARFRB010000103.1 GCA_029287455.1 Pelagibius litoralis
CGAACGCTCCGACGCATCGGGCCGGTTTGCCCAAATAGTCCTTCGATCCCCTTGCGATGACGAACCGAAAAGATCTCAAGCCGAGGCTTCGATCCCAGGTTCGATCGTCCTGGCATAGCTCCAGAACCCCACCGCGCAAACGGCACGACCCCGAAACCCACGGGAAGCACCGGGTACGAGCGCGGCGCCCCCGTGACCACCGACTATCCCTTCCGGCGCGTGCAAGAAGGAAAAGCCGCCGCAACAGACCGAAGGGCCTTTGGACCGACCCTCCGCACCAAAGATCGTCCCGCAGGAGACGTCCTTGGCTCGTCCACCTGAAGCCGCCGAGACAGCCTGCCAGTGGAACCCCGGCCCTTCCCTTCGCTGCCTTCAGCCCGGAAGAAACCGAGCAGGGAAGGGTGCCGAGGGGAAGACCCAGCGCACTCGCGTGCAGGAGTAGGTTCCGCCAAGCGCGACCCGGACACAAGCCAAGACTGGAGGCGGCACAGCAAAATTCTGTGCACCATTTTCCAATAATCCGCCAAGCGCGCACAAAACCTTCACAGAATTATCCACAGCGCCCCTGGGAGGATACCGGGTGGCAGTTTATCCAAGGGCCGCCGGACCCTTCATTGACAGCTATGCCACGAGGAACTAAACCAATGATAGCGCGGGTTTAACGCCCAAGCGCGGTGGTATCACGGTTCGGTCGCCGTCGGAAATCGGCGCGAGAATCTGATAGGGAGTATGCGAATGACCCTGCAAAATCGGCCCTTGTCGCCGCACCTTCAGGTTTATAAGCCGCAGCTCACCTCGGTCCTCTCGATCACGCACCGCGCGACCGGCGTCGCCTTGGCCGTGGGAACCTTGCTTCTGGTCTACTGGCTGGTCGCAGCGGCCTCGGGCCCCGACAGCTTCGCCACAGCGCAGGATTTCATCGGCTCGCCGGTGGGCATCTTCCTGCTGCTGGGCTGGAGCGTGGCGCTGTTTTACCACCTGGCGAACGGGATCCGGCATCTGGGCTGGGACGCGGGCTACGGTTTCGAGCTGCCGGCGGCCTACCGCAGCGGCTATGCGGTGCTGATCGCCACCGCAGCCTTGACCGCGATTTCCTGGATTATCGGCATCGCGGTGATGTAATGCCGGCCAGAAGCGAGTTTGGGCGGCAAGACAGGCAAGTGAAGGAGGGTTTGGAATGAGTCTGCGCACACCTCTCGCACGGGTTCGTCACCTCGGCTCCGCCAAGGACGGAACGGGCCATTGGTGGGCACAGCGCCTGACCGCCCTGGCCCTGATCCCCTTGACGATCTGGTTCGTGGCCTCGCTCGTGAACCTCGCCGGCGCGGACCATGCCGCAATGGCGGCTTGGATGGGCAATCCGGTGAGCGCCGGCCTGATGATTTTGCTTGTGGTTGCGACCTTCTACCACGCAGCCTTGGGTTTGCAGGTCGTGATAGAAGACTATGTTCATGGCGAGGGCGCGAAGATGGCCGCGCTGATCGTTGTGAAGGGGCTTTGCGTGGTGCTGGGCCTGACAGCGGTCCTGGCCGTTCTGAGCTTATTGTTCGCTTGATCCGACACGCCTAGCGAGGGTTACGTCATGTCCGAGGCTTACAACAAAGTCGATCACACTTACGACGTGGTCGTCGTCGGCGCCGGCGGGGCCGGGCTGCGCGCAACGCTCGAACTGGCGCAAGCTGGCTTCAAAACCGCCTGTATCTCGAAGGTTTTCCCCACGCGCAGCCATACCGTCGCGGCTCAGGGAGGCATCTCCGCGGCCCTGGGCAACATGGGCGAGGACGACTGGCGCTGGCACATGTACGACACGGTCAAGGGGTCGGACTGGCTGGGCGACCAAGACTCCATCGAATACATGACCAAGGAAGCCATCCCGGCGATCATCGAGCTGGAGCATTATGGCGTTCCCTTCTCCCGCACCGAAGCCGGCAAGATCTACCAGCGGCCCTTTGGCGGCATGACCACGCGCTTTGGCGAAGGCACGGCACAGCGGACCTGCGCGGCGGCCGACCGCACGGGCCACGCCATTCTGCACACCCTCTATCAGCAGTCCCTGCGCAATAACGCGGAGTTCTTCATTGAGTACTTCGCACTCGACCTCATCATGGAAGACGGCGAGTGCAGGGGCGTGGTGGCATGGAACTTGGACGACGGCACGATCCATCGTTTCCGCGCCCACAAGGTCATCCTGGCCACCGGCGGCTATGGCCGGGTCTATTTCTCGGCGACCAGCGCCCATACCTGCACCGGCGACGGTAACGCCATGGTCCTGCGCGCGGGCCTCCCGCTGCAAGACATGGAGTTCGTGCAATTCCACCCCACCGGCATCTATGGCGCCGGCTGCCTGATTACCGAGGGCTCCAGGGGCGAGGGCGGCTACCTGACGAACTCAGAGGGCGAGCGCTTCATGGAGCGCTACGCGCCTTCCGCCAAGGACCTCGCAAGCCGGGACGTGGTCAGCCGCTCCATGACTATCGAGATCAACGAAGGGCGTGGCGTGGGCGGCGAAAACGACCACATCCACCTGCACCTTGAGCACCTGGACCCGGACATCCTGCACCAGCGTCTGCCGGGCATCTCCGAAACCGCGCGCATCTTCGCCGGCGTGGACGTTACCAAGGAGCCGATCCCGGTGCTGCCGACCTGCCACTACAACATGGGCGGCATCCCAACCAACTACCACGGCGAGGTCCTGACCAAGGCGAACGGCGACCCGGATAGCGTGGTGCCAGGTCTGCTGGCGATCGGCGAAGCGGCCTGCGTATCCGTGCACGGGGCCAACCGCCTCGGCTCCAACTCCCTCCTGGACCTTGTGGTCTTCGGGCGCGCGGCGGGCAAGCGCTGCGCTGAAACCCTGCAGCCGGGCGAGGTCCACCGCCCTCTGCCCGCCGAAGCGGACGACCGCTCCCTGGAGCGCCTGGACCGGCTCCGTCATGCCAAGGGCTCCACGCCCACCGCGCGTCAGCGCCTGGACATGCAGAAGATCATGCAGACCCACGCAGCGGTGTTCCGCGACGGCAAAATGCTGGCGGACGGGCAAGCCAAGCTGGCGGAAACCTGGAAACAGCGTGACGACATCGTAGTCTCGGACCGCTCGATGATCTGGAATTCCGATCTCGTGGAAACTCTGGAGTACGACAATCTGATGTACCAGGCGGTTGCCACCATGGATTCCGCGGCGACCCGCACCGAGAGTCGGGGTGCCCATGCCCGCGAGGATTTCCCGAACCGGGACGACGAGAACTGGATGAAGCATTCCATCGTCTGGGTGGACGACGCCGGCAAATCGACCTTGGACACCCGGCCGGTGCGCATGCAGCCTTTGACAAACGAAGTGCAATCCTTCCCGCCAAAGGCGCGAGTCTACTAAGGCGCCCCATCTCATGGCGTTATGGGTCGCGGCTTTATCGAGAGACGTGTAAGAGAAGAGGCAGAGTCCGATGGTCGAGTTCGCGCTTCCGGCAAACTCCAAGATGTCCGACGGAAAGTCTTGGCCGTCGAGCGGCGGTAAGCGCCCCAAGACATTCAAGATCTATCGCTGGAACCCCGACGACGGGCAGAACCCGAAGGTGGATACCTACCAGCTCGATCTCGACGACTGCGGACCGATGGTTCTCGACGCCCTGATCAAGATCAAGAACGAGGTCGACGCGACCTTGACCTTCCGCCGCTCCTGCCGGGAAGGTGTCTGCGGCTCCTGCGCCATGAACATCGATGGCACGAACACCCTGGCCTGCACGAAGAACATCGGGGACGTCGAGGGCGACATCAAGATCTACCCCTTGCCGCACATGCCGGTGATCAAGGACCTGGTGCCGGATCTTTCCCAGGCCTATGCCCAATACGCCTCTATCGAGCCCTGGCTGAAGACCACCACCCCAGCACCTGAGCGCGAACGCCCCCAGTCCCCGGAAGAGCGCGAGAAGGTGGACGGGCTCTGGGAATGCATCCTCTGCTTTTCCTGCACAACCTCCTGCCCCAGCTATTGGTGGAACGGGGACCGCTACCTGGGCCCCGCCGTGTTGTTGCAGGCCTACCGCTGGATCGCCGATAGCCGGGACGAATTCACCGGCGAGCGGCTCGACCAGTTGGAGGATCCCTTCCGCCTCTACCGCTGCCACACGATCATGAACTGCACGAAGACCTGCCCGAAGAGCTTGAATCCGGCGAAAGCCATCGCCGAGATCAAGAAGCTCATGGTCGAGCGCAAAGTGTAAGCAGCCGGCGGCCCAAATGGCGGCACCCGGGAAATTCGCTAACCGGCTCTATCCCCCGCGCCCTGCCTGGCGTAGCTTGATCCCGGACGCAATCGCCGATCGAAGGACGGGCCGAGAGCCATGTTCGTGCCCCATCACTTTCATCTCGAGGACCGCGAGGCCATCGCGGAAATCCTGCGCGATTTCAACTTCGCGCTTCTGGTGACCGCCGGGCCGGAAGGCCTTGAGGCAACCCATCTGCCTTTGCTGCACGAACCCGATAC
>JARFRB010000009.1 GCA_029287455.1 Pelagibius litoralis
GCCCAAAGGAGCCCGATTCAAAGTCACCCTTGCCGAGAAATGGCCTGAGCTTCTTGAGATGATCCGAGATGAAGGGCTCTCCCCCCTTGCCTCCCACCAGCGTGAAATGCGTGGAAACGATCCAGCCGCCCGCCGCGCGCACGGCCTTTGCCAGGCGCGCGTGGTGCGGGACAAGAGCCGCAATGGCCTCCGAAGTTTGCCCGGCACGTCCGTAAGCGCCTTGCGGATGAAGAAAATCGTTCTGCATATCGAAGATAACGAAGGCCGTTCTTGCCGGTTCGAAGGAAAGGCTCATCCCTCACCCTCCCTTGCGCGCGATGACAAGATTGCCGAATTCATCGGTCCGGCCTTCCAGGTCGGGCTCGATGAAGATCGTGGTGTCGGGCTGCTCCAAGATGGCCGGGCCGGGAACGACCTTTCCCACTGGCATGCGCAGCCGCTCGTAGATCGCCGCGTCGCGCCATGCGCCGTCCACCCAAACCCTGCGGCGGCCAATCAGCGCCTCGTCGCCGGAGGTTTCGGAGTCAGGCGCGAGAAGCTTGAGATCGAACTTAGGGCGCCTACCGATCACGGAGACCCGGAGATTGAGCACGCGCACCCGTATCCCCTCCAGAGGGCGGCCGTAAACCTCTTTGTACCGCGCCTCGAAAGCTTCGGTGATTTGGGCTCTGGTGACGGCGTGCGCCCCAGGTTTATCGTGGGCGGGCAGCGTCACGTCGACCGTATGCGTTTGGCCCAGATAGGACATATCAAGGGCGAAGACGATATCGCTGCCGCCAAAGCGGACAGCGGCTCGATTGAGCATCGCGTGCCCCTCCTCGGCGAGTTCGGCCATGCGACTGTTAAGCGCCGCAAGGTCCAATTCGTCCAGAAGCCCGTTCACGGTCTGCACGAAATCGTGGCGCATGTCGGCTATGGTGCAGCCGAGCGCGCTGGTGACACCGGGATAGCGCGGCACCAAGGCGCTCTTCAGGCCGACCTCCTTGATCAAAGCGCCCGCGTGCAAAGCGCCGCCGCCGCCGAAGGGCATGGCGGCGAAGTCCGCGGGGTTGTGGCCGCGCTCGATGGAAACCAGGCGAATGGCGCCGGCCATCCGGGAGTTGGCGACACGAATGATTGCTTCCGCCGCACCCATGACATCAAGGTTTAGCGCCTCGCCGACCCCCGCCGCGATCGCCTGGCGCGCCGCCTCGACGTCGAGGCGCTCCAGCTTGCCGCCGATGGGTTTCTCCGCGTTAATGCGGCCAAGCACCAAATTGGCATCGGTTACGGTCGGCCGGTCGTTACCAAGGCCATAGCAGACAGGACCAGGATCCGAACCGGCGGATTCGGGACCGATCTGCAGCAGGCCACCCCGGTCGACCCATGCGATCGAGCCACCCCCTGCCCCAATCGTGGTGATCTCGATCATCGGCATGCGGACCACCATCCCGAAATCGATGGCGGTTTGCGCGGCCAGCGCGCTCTCGCCGCCAGCCACGAGGGAGACGTCGAAGCTGGTGCCGCCCATATCGCACGTAATGACATTGGGAAAGCCGGCGCTTTTCGCGATGTGCGCGCTGGCAATAACCCCGGCGGCCGGTCCGGATAGGGCGGTGCGGATGGGACGCCGGCGCGCGGTTTCAACCGACATAACGCCGCCGTTCGACTGCACGATCAGGACTTGCCCGTCGAAACCTCCGTCCTTGAGCGCCTCTTCCAAGCGCTGCAGATAGGTCCCTACAGGCGGTTGCAGGTAGGCGTTGAGCGTCGCCGTTGATGTGCGTTCGAACTCCCGAATTTCGGGAAGAATATCCGACGAGGCGACGATGTGGTCGTTGGGCCAGACCGAGCGCACGGCCTCCAACGCCTTTCGCTCATTCTCAGGATTGGCGTAGGCATTGATAAAGACCACGCAGAGCGATTCCGCTCCGGCCTCGATCAAGCCCCTGGCGCGGTCCTTCACGTCTTCCGGGTCGATCTCAGTGCGCAGAGTGCCGTCGGCAAGGGTCCTCTCCGTGACCTCCAGGCGCAAGTCGCGCGGAACCACTGGCTCGAACTGTCCCCATAGGCCCCAGGTGCGCGGGCGATCGCGCCGCCGCATCTCTAATGCATCCCGGAAACCTTGCGTGGTGATGATTCCGGTGCGCGCGCCCTTGCGCTCCAAAAGGGCATTCGTCCCAACTGTCGTGCCGTGCACCACTGTCGCGATATCCGCGAAATCGTCGACGCCTAAGCGAATGCCCTCCATGAAACCGAGAGACTGATCGGGGCGCGTCGAAGGGACTTTCGCTACCCCGCAACGACCGCTTGCTTCGTCCAGGAAGAAGACATCGGTAAAGGTGCCACCGACGTCAACGCCGATGACATACGCCGGGCGGCCGCTCATGACTCCGGCACCTTTCGCCCATCCTCTGCCACGGCCGGATCGAGCGCTCCGGCCTCCGTAACGCTGACCCCATAGTCGCGCGCGGCGGCCTCCCGGGTAACGTAGCCCAGTTGCACATCGCGAAGCACCGCTCCCGGATCGCGGGTCCGCGCGTCGCCGTATCCTCCGCCACCCGGCGTCTCAAGGCGCAAGCGCTGTCCGCGAGCAATTCGGATGCCGACCATCTTGGATGCCATTGGCGGTTCGTGGAAACCGTCGGCCTGCTCGTAGAAGAACTTGTTCAGCGCAGCTTTTCCACCGCCCACAACTCCGGACGGGGCGTATCGGCCGCGCTCGCCGAACAGAAAAACTTCCGCATGCTCTTCCAGAAGCTCGATCTCGTAGATGGCGCCCAGCCCACCTCTATGCCGGCCAGGGCCGCCCGAGTCCGGGCGCAAAGCCCACTGCGTGAAAAAGACCGGGTAGGCCGCTTCAAGGATTTCCACGGGCGGGATCGTCGCCGTGGAAATCGGTGCGTTCCCGTGGTTGAGCCCGTCCCCTTCGGGATGGCCGCCGTGCCCACCGCCGAAGAAACTGAACATCACCCAGCGCCGTCCGTCCTTTCGGTGCCCGGCGAGCGACAAGGCGTTGATCGTTCCATAGGCGCAGCCGTTCGACCGGTCCGGCGCGGCCTTGGCCATTGCGCCGAAGATGACGTCGATCACACGCAGGATCGTTTCCGTATAGCCACCCACCGGCTTGGGCGCCGAAACGGAAAGCAGCGTGGCATCAGGAATGACAATACTCACCGGGTCGAGCACGCCAGCATTGGCGGGAACGTCGGTGAACAAGTGCTTGATCGCAACGTAGACCGATGCCACGGCCGTCGAGCGGGCGATATTCACCGGACCAGCGCAGGCCGGGGAAGAACGAGAAAAGTCGAGCGTCATCGTGTCGCCCGAGATCGTCAGGTCCAGGGCAATCTTGAGCGGCGCATCAAGGATCCCGTCGTTGTCCAGCCAGTCCTCGCAGGAATAGGTGCCGTCCGGAAGTTCCTCGATATTGGCGCGCATGAGACGCGCGGCGCGGGCTTGCAGCTCGCGAAAGGCTTCGCGCACCACCGCATCGCCGTAGTCGTCCAGCAACTCGGATAGCCTCTTGTCTCCAAGTTCCAGGGCGTTGATCTGCCCGCTGAGGTCGCCGTAGAGGCTGCCCGGCAGGCGCGAGTTCGCTCGCAGGATATCGACAATGTCTTGGCGCAGAGCACCCTTCTCGAAGAGCTTGACCGGGGGAATGAGCATGCCCTCTTGGAAGCTCTCGGTCGCGACAGGATTGTAATTGCCAGGCACGTTGCCGCCCACATCGTGCCAATGGCCAACCGAGGCGAGATAGCAGAACACCTCGCCGTTGCGAAAATAGGGGCGCACCAGCTTGAAGTCCGAAAGATGCGTGCCGCCGTCGTAAGGGTCGTTGAAAATATAGACATCTCCCGGCGCCAAATTTCCGTCCGCCTGGGCTTTGTCAATCACCGCCTTGACGGCAAAAGCCATGGCGCCGACGAAGACCGGAAGGCCGGACTTTCCTTGCACCAAGGTCGCGCCGGAGTTCGCGTCATAGAGGCCATGCGACGCGTCGTGCGCCTCCGCGATGATCGGGTTGAAGGCGCTGCGGAAAAGCGTCGCGTCCATCTCGTCCGCGATCTGCTCAAGCCGTCCCTTAAGCACTGCGAGGGTAACAGGATCAATCATCGCGGCCCTCGAAGTTGCCCGCGTCGTAGGAGCTACCCTTGGCAAGCATCTCTGGCGTTCCCAGAAGATCGTTCAATCCTTGAAAATCCAGCATGCGTTCACTGAAGGGCGTGTTCGAGCCGTGTTGGCGCAAACTCGTGAAGTAGTCGCTTGCCATCCGCGCGAAGGCACGGACCAATCCGCCGGGAAAGATCACCAGCGAGTAGCCCACGCTTTGAAGATCCTGGGCTGTCTTCATTGGTGTTTGCCCCCCTTCGACCATATTGGCCATCAGCGGCACGCGCGCTTGAAAGCGCTTCACAATCTCTTCCATGTCCCCGCTTGAGCGGGGCGCCTCGACAAACAACACGTCAGCGCCGGCGTCCACGTAGGCCTGACCGCGTGACAAGGCAGCCTGCAGGCCCTCCACGGCGATCGCATCGGTGCGCGCAACGATCAGGGTTTCGTCATTGGCGCGTGCATCGAGTGCCGCCTTGATCTTACCGACCATCTCGCCGGTGGACACGAGGGTCTTGCCCGCCAGGTGGCCACAGCGTTTTGGCAGCGTCTGATCCTCGAGTTGGATGGCGTTGGCGCCCAGACGCTCGAAAAGCGTGACCGTGCGGGCGACGTTCAAGGCATTGCCGAACCCGGTATCCGCATCGACGATAATGGGAACGCCTACCCGCTCGCGGATCGCCGAGAGAGTATCCGCCACTTCGCTCATTCCCACCAAGCCAATGTCGGGGCGCCCGAAGCGGCAGTAGGCGATACTGGCGCCCGAGAGATAAACCGCCGAAAATCCGGCCCGCTCGGCAAGCACCGCGCCCAACGCATCGTAGACGCCCGGTGCCACGACGATATCCTGTCCGGTGAGGCGTGCTGAAAGGGGAACCTGGGGCATTATGGCGCCTTCCGTTCTTGCTCGTTGTTGTCGCGGGCCAATCTCTTCGCCAGGTGCGGCACCAAACCGCCTGCTTCGATCATCTCCATCAAGTGCTCTGGCACGGGGTCGCAGGCAAAGGTCTCGCCGGTCGACTCGTTGACGATCATGCCGGCGGCGGCATCCACCCTCAGCTCGTCGCCTGGAGAGATGCGGCCGGTCTCGGCGCAGGTCACTGCCAGCAACCCGCAATTCAGGGCATTGCGGTAAAAGATGCCGCCGTACGAGTGCGCCACAACGGCATGCAATGCGAGTTCCTTGAGAACCTGCGCCGCTTGTTCGCGTGATGACCCGATGCCGAAATTCAAGCCCCCGACCACGATATCACCCGGCTTGACAGAGCGCGCGAAGTTCGGGTCGACCGCTTCCAAGCAGTGACTGGCGAGCGCTGCGAGGGAACCCTTCATGTAAAGGCCTGGAGCCAGGGCGTCGGTGTCCACGTTATCGCCGAAGACCCAGGCTCGTCCCGTCGCGCTCATGAGGCTTCTCCGTCTATGAATTCCCTCGGGTCGGCGATTGAGCCAGCAACGGCGGAGGCAGCCACCGTGTAGGGGGAGGCCAGATAAACCTCGGAAGATGTCGCACCCATGCGGCCCTTGAAGTTGCGCGCGGTCGAGGCGATACAAACTTCGCCGTCCGCCAGCACGCCCGCGCCGTAACCCGCGCAGGCCCCGCAACCCGACGGCATCAGAATGGCACCGGCTTTGGTCAGCGCCGTCAGAGTCCCGTCCGCCGCCGCGGCGGCTGTTGTCTTCGTGGACGCCGGCGCGATCAAGAGACGAGCGCCAGCCGCTACCTTTCGGCCTCGCAGCACGCGCGCGGCCATGTGTAGGTCTTCTAGTTTCGCGCCCGTGCAAGCGCCGATATAAGCCTGATCGATCGAGCGCCCCGCACTCTCTCCCACAGGAGCCGCGTTCGCGGGGCTATGGGGTTTTGCCACTTGGGGCGTCAAGGCGGAGGCATCGAATTCATGGATGGTGAGGTAAGCCGCGTCGGGATCACCGCGCCAGGGCGCCAAGTCGATGTCTTTGGCTCCGGCGGCGCTAAGGTGGCCGAGTGTCACCGCATCGGGGGCGATGATGCCGGTCTGCGCACCCAGCTCCGCCGCCATGTTGCACACGGTCATGCGCTCGGGATAGCTCAGGGCCTCTATGGCATCGCCAGCATACTCGACCACCTGATAAGCGCCGCCGCCCATCCCCAGCCGCGCGCAACTCGCAAGCATCATATCCTTGGAGGAGACTCCATCCGCCAGCCGGCCCGACCAGCGGATCAAGATCGTTCCGGGCACCCGAATCCACGTTTCTCCGGTAACCAGGACGCCAGCCATGTCGGTCGCGCCAACACCGAACATGAAGCAACCGGCCGCGCCGCCGGTGGGCGAATGGCTGTCGCCGCCAACCACGAACATGCCTGGGCGCAGATATCCATGCTCTTGCACCACCACATGGCAAATGCCCTGCATGTCGTGAAACCGGTCGATCCCGTTCGCCGCCGCCCATTTGCGCGTGAGATCCAAAATTGCCGCGCTTTCCGCATCGACCGCGGGGACGTAGTGGTCGCTGACCAAAACGACCCGGTCCCGGTCCCAAACGTCGGCGCCAAGCTGTTCCAAGATCGCTGCGACCCGCCGGGGGCCCCCAGAATCGTGCATCATCGCGAGATCAACGCTGCAGGTAACGATCTCGCCCGGCGTAACCGAATCTCGTCCGGCCGCCCGCGCGATGATCTTTTCGGCCAAGGTCGCACCCGCCATCGCTACATCCCCAAATAGGATTTCTTCAGGCCCTCGTCCTCGACGAGCTCTTCCGCCGGGCCTTGCAGCGCGATGAGGCCGTTCTCAAGCACATAAGCCCGATCGGCAATCTCAAGCGATTGAAACACATTCTGCTCCACGAGAAGGATGGAAAGGCCCTCGCCATGCAAATCGCGGATGAGCGAGAACATCTCCTCCACCAGCAGCGGGGAGAGACCGAGCGAGGGCTCGTCCAAGATCAGAAGCTTCGGCTGCGCCATTAGCCCCCGGCCGATTGCCAGCATCTGCTGCTCCCCGCCGGATAGCGTGCCGGCAAACTGCCCGAAGCGCTCGCTCAAGCGGGGAAAGACCGCGACTACGCGCTCGATGCCCGCGGCGCGGCCTTCTCGCCCACGGCGATAACTGCCGAGCTCAAGGTTCTCCCGGACTGTCAGATTGGGGAATATGCGCCGACCCTCGGGCACTTGAATGACACCCAGATCGACCATTTTGACCGACGTAGCGCCGGTTACGTCCCGGCCGTCGAAGCGGATCGCGCCGCCAAGCGGCCGGATTATCCCCGAAAGTGTATTGTTCAAAGTCGACTTTCCAGCGCCATTGGAGCCCAGCAGCGCGACAATCTCGCCTTCACCAACGTCCAGGTCGACTCCATGGAGAACCCGAACGGAACCGTAGCCGGCCTCAAGCGCGCGTATCTCAAGCACCGCCGCCTCCTTGCGCCGCAATGCGCGCGGCGGCGCCGTGGCCCAGATAGGCTTCAATCACCTCGGGCGTGGACGTGATCGACTTCGGCGTGCCTTCGGCGATCATGCGGCCCTGATTAAGCACATAGGTCCGGTCGGACAGGCTCATGACCGCTTGCATGACATGCTCGATAAGCAGGATCGTGGTTCCGGCTTCTTGGATCCCCCGCACGAGGTTGACCACCTCGCTCACCTCCGTCGGGGTCAATCCCGCCATGACCTCGTCGAGCAGCAGCAGGTCCGGCCCCGTCGCCAGCGCGCGGGCAAGTTCGAGCCGCTTGCGCCCGGCGACCGTCAACGCGCCCGCCGGCTGGTCGAGCATTTTGCCCATGCCAAGCCGCCGCCCTATCTCCGCGGCCCGGCCTAGGGCGTCGGCGCGCGAGCGGATGCGGGCGTGGGCGCCCACTGCGATATTCTCTCGCACGGAAAGATTGGCGAAGGGCTGGACTACCTGAAAGGTGCGCACCACGCCTATCAGGCATATCTCGTGCGGCTTCATGCCGACGAGATCCCGGCCGCCGTAGCGCACGCTTCCCGAATCCGGCTTCAGGAAGCCCGATATCATGGCGAACAAGGTTGTTTTCCCCGCACCATTCGGGCCGATCAGAGAAACGATCTCGCCCCGGTCGACTTTGAGCGAGGCGTCTTGGACCGCCTTCAACCCGCCGAAGGTCTTGCTGAGCCCGATGACTTCAAGCATGGCCGCCTCGCCCGCCGGTCAACCGTCGCCAAGCCGTGTCCAGCAGCCCAACCAACCCACGCGGCAAGAAACCGAGCACGAGGATGAGGATGACTCCGAATAGGATGAGATCCACGCCCGGCCGCTCTTCCCATACGGCGCCGATCGCTTCCTTCGCGAACTCGCCCACTCCGTGGATAAAGAAAGCCCCCAGCAATGGCCCCAGAACCGTCCCCAGCCCGCCGATAATGGGCGCGAACAGCGCTTCGACGGATTTCGAGGGCCCATAGGCGATCCCCGGATCGACGAAGAGGAACTTCTGCACGTAGTAAACGCCGGTCATGGACATGATAGCCGCGGAAAGGCAAATCGCGCCGATCTTCACGCGAAAGGCGTTTATGCCGAGCGCCTCGGCCGCGTCCTCGTTCTCGCGGACCGCCATAAGCGACGCGCCGAAACGCGATCGTTCCATCCACCAGGTGGCGGCGTAGGCCAGCAGCAGAATGATGAGGATGGTGTAATAGTATCCGTAGGCCTGAAGGAACTCGCCAGCAAAGGTGAACTGGAAAGTGGCGATCGCCCTCTCCGGATCTTGATTGAGCGCCAGTTGGACCCCTCGCCCGCCCTCTGTCACGGAGATCAAGGAGCGCGCAAGCACGTGAAAGGCTTCCGCGAAGGCCAAGGTGATTAGGGCGAAATAGGACCCTCGCAAACCGTAGCGAAAGCTGAGGTACCCGACGAAGGCACCCACGGCAATGCTCCCGGCGGCAGCAAACCACATCGCGACCCATGGGCTGATTCCGTAACGGAATTGAAGCAGCGCTTGGATGTAGGCGGCCGTGCCGAAGAAGAGCGCATGGCCGAAGGAGTATTGGCCGCCATAGCCGCCAAGGATATTCCACGCCTGGCCCATCACCGCGACGAAGAGGGTGAGCTCGACAAAATCGATCCAGCGCCCCGAAGTGACGCCAAAAGGAAGCAGCACGAGGACCGTGGCAAGCAGCGCCCAACCCATTAATCTCGCGCGCTCGCTCATCAGGCTTTCTGCCCAAAGAGGCCGGTGGGGCGGAACAGCAGGATCAAGATGAAAATCGCCGAGATAGTGATCAAACCAAGGCTTTCACCGAGGTACAGCCGGCCGAGCTGTTCGGTGATGCCGATGACGAAGCCGCCGACCAGCGCGCCAACGAAACTCCCCATGCCTCCGAGCACCACGACCGTGAACGCGATCAGAACGAAGAGATAGCCGAACTGGGGATAGACCGCGTAGGTGGGCGCCAGCAAGCTCGCGGCAGCGGCAACGCAGGCCGTGCCGATGCCAAAACTGATCGCGAAGATGTGGTCCACGTTGATCCCGACCAGCCGAGCACCTTGACGCTCCTTGGCGACCGCGCGGATCGCCTTGCCGGTATCCGTCCGCACCATGAAGAGCCAGAGGGCGAGGGTGATTAGAAGCGACCCCGCGAGCGCCGCGAGATCGGTCCAAACCACGTAAGTCACGCCAAGATCGATGCCATCCAGATCGTAAGGCACCTGCACATTTCTTTCGTCGGCGGAAAACAGGAAGAGAGCCGCGTTCTCTATGACGATCGCGACCCCAAGTGTAACGAGAAGGATGATCTCGTCGCGCCCGTGGCTGGTCTTGCCGATCACACCGCGCTGCAGGCAATAGCCGAAGACGAAGCCGCCCGGAACCACGATCAACATGGCCAGGTACGGGTCGACGCCGCCCAAGTGCCAGAGAAAGTAGACCGCGTACATGGCAAGCATCAGAAGGGCGCCGTGCGCGAAGTTAATGATATGCAAAACGCCATAGATCAGCGTCAGGCCCAAGGCTACGAGGGCATAAATCGCGCCCAGGAAGACACCGCTGATGGCCGAGCCGAGAATGGTCGACCATCCGTAGGTGGGCAGTTGGAAACCGAGGAGTTCCATTCGGCGATCGTTTCGAAAAGAGAACGCGCGAGAGCCGCGGGGGACGAGGGCAACCGCTCCCCCGCGGCAATGCCCGCGCCGTTAAGCCGGGCGTGGGAAGATGGCGTCCTTGGTGGCGTGGTCCTTGGGCGCGATGACTTCGATCTCATCGCCCTGAACCTGAAGCACCATGGCTTGAGCACCCTGATTCTGACCCTCGACCATTTTCGTTGGGCCGTAGGGCATGAAGTGCCCATCCCAGGTGCTCGCCGCCATCGCCTCGATGATCTTGGCGCGATCGGCGGAGCCTGCCCGCTCAATGGCATCGGCGGCGAACATTGTCGCTTCGTAGGCCAGGAAGACTTCGTAGGAGTAGCTCTTTCCGGCGGCCTCCGTCTTTTCACGAAGAGCCAAGGCAGCCTCGTTGCGCGGATCGAACCAGTGATTGCAGTCCATCACGTATTGCGCGGCGTCGGGAAATTCCTTCATGAAGCGGTACTGGGAGGATGCGCCGCCCAGCACAGAATAAATCGCCTTCGGCTGGATCCGCTGGCGCTGCAAGGTCCGAAGGAACAGAACGCCGTCGCTGTAGTAATGGGACGGCATGACCAGGTCCGGATTGATCTCCTTGATCTTCAGGGCGATGTTGCTGAAGTCCTTGTTCCCCGTCGGATGCGGCAGAACTTCCTTAATCTCGAATCCGGCGGGCTCCAGCCCCTTGCGCATGAGATCGGCCATGAAGCTGCCAAACGGTGTGGTGTTCTCGTGCACGATCACCACGGTCTTGGCAGGCTTGCCGGCGGCCTCGTTGATATCGATCAAGCCTTGCGTGCCGCTTGCCGTGATGGAGCCAAAACCAGGGCCGAAGCGGAAGGTGTTTTCCAGGCCCCGCTGGACAATCTTATCGTTTACCCCGACGTCAACCACATGAGGGATGCCATACTTGGCGGCCGCCTGTGTGGTGGCAAGGCAGATCCCCGAGGCAAAGGCCCCCACGATGGCCGACACACCGGCTTCGTTGGCCTTCTCGACTTCGGCGGCGCCCACCTCCGCCTTCGACTGCGCATCGCCCAGCACGGGCTCAAGCTGTGCCCCGCCGAGGGACTTGATTCCGCCCGCCGCGTTAATCTCCTCGATCGCGGTCAGCGCGCCGAAACGGCACTGGGTGCCGGAGAACTGCAAAAATCCGGTTACCGGATGAATCACGCCGATCTTCACGGCGTCGGCCGCGCGTGCGATATGAGGGAACCCGAGGGTTCCGGTGGCCAGAGCCGTGCCGGCGGCGGCTGAAACGAATTGGCGGCGTGTGAGCTTTAGGCTTCTCTTTGTCATTCGTGGTCTCCCTGTTTTGTCGCTCTTGCTTCTTGCGGACCGATCTCCGCTAGCCGGATGGTGACCAGGCGCTCGCTTGGTCGGAATAAACCCGCGACAGCTCCATCCGATACTGATAGCGGTCCGGGCGATAAAGGCCGACGATATATTCAATAGGCCGGTCTTTTTGATCGTACACCGTCCGACTGATTTTCAGCAGCGGCGCCCCCAGGTCCACTTCGAGGAGGGGCGCCACCGCGGCGTCGGCGAGTGTCGCAGTTATGGTTTGCTCGGCCCGACCCACCACAACGCCGCCTCGCTCCAAAAGCGTCAGGAGGGGCGTTGAAGCGAGTTCACCGGACTCGTAGGTACGACCAATATCCTCGGGGACAAAAGTGGTGAGGTGGGAGAAGGGTTCGCCCTCGAGCCGCCGGACCCGAACCGTGCGCTGCACCTCAGCGCCGGCCTCGCAGCCCAGAATGTCGCGAACCTCCCCACTTGGCCTTTGATACGCGAACTCTAAAAGGTCGACGTCAGTCTTCAGGCCCATGGCCATCATGTTTTCAAGCAAACCTTCGACGCTCGCGCGGACCGGTGGAACAGGGCCCTTACGGGTAACACGAGTCCCGCGCCCACGTTCGCGAATGACGAGGCCGTCCTCCGCCAGCTCGTTGAGAGCCCGCTTCGCCGTTATGCGGGAAACGCCATAGGATCGGGCCGTTTCCTCCTCGCTCGGCAGCAACTCGCCGTCATTGAGTTCGCCATCCATGATCTTTCCACGAAGGACGAGATATATTTGATGGTAGAGAGGCGTGGGCAAGCGCTCGTCGATGACACTGGCGGCTCTGCTTCTGGCGTTCCGTCGCTCGCCCTGACTTCCCAGATGCATCACGCTTCCAAACCCCTAACCCGTCCGCTTCCCAATATCGCAGCCGCTATTTCGTTCGCTGCGCTCAGTCGCGCGAATTGATATAATGATATATCAATATGGATTTTGCGACTCGTTTTTTCGTCAGGAAAGGAATGCGCGATGCCCGTGATTACGGTCACCTTGATTGAGGGGTACGATGGGCGCACACGCCGCGATCTCTCTGAGCGGCTGACCGATGCGGCCCGCGCGGCCATCGGCGCGCCGCTGGACGGCATAACCGTCATGATCCATGAGGTCGCGCCCGAAAACTACATGCGTGGCCGCAAAGCGCGCATTCCCGGCACGCCACCACGCTCGGCGTCGCAGGTCGTTCGGGACTATCTCGCGGCGATGGAACAGCGGGATTTATCGGTCGCGTCGAGCCATCTCGCCGATGGTTTCACAATGACCTTTCCAGGTGGTGCCGTATTCTCGAAACCCGCCGAATTGATGGAGTGGGCCGGACAGCGCTATCTCGAAGTCGCCAAAACCTACGAAGGCTTCGACGAAGCCACGGGTCCGGATGGTGTCATCGTGTACTGCTTCGGGACTCTAAGCGGCCTGTGGCTCGACGGCACCAGATTCGAAGGCATCCGCTTCATCGACCGCTTCACGGTCGCGGAAGAGAAAATACGCGATCAGCGCGTGTGGAACGACATTGCGGAAATGCGCTAACCGGACTGCGTGGCAGGGTTACGGCGCCTTTTGCTCCGCGAGAGACTCGATGAAAGTTTGCACAAGCCCGATGGCCGCCGATATCGGCCGAAAAGCGCCTTTTGCTCCGTAGTCGACGAAAAAACTCAGCGTGGCGTTCGCCGCAAGCGGGCTTGCCGGACCATCGGTCAGGGCGATCACGGAGATATCGCGCAGATGCGCCTCCTTAACGACGTCCACCACGGGCGGGGAATACTCAGGGAACGCAATCGCCGCCAGCACATCCCCACGGCCCATGTTCGCCACTTGCTGTGCGGCCATTCCGCCATCGAAATCGAGAATGCTGCATCGCCGCTCCAGGCGCATGAGGCCGTACGCGAGGTAAGCGGCTATGGGCCGCGCGCGGCGCAAGCCGGCGACCATGATGTAATCGGCGCCGTTTAGCAGTTCGACAGCCCGGGCGATATCTTCTCGCGAGGCAGTGCGTTTCAACTGCTCCAGCGAGTCGATCAGCGCATCTGCGCAGCGGTCGAGCTTGTCGCCATTGCCACCCATTCTCTCCGATCGCGCTTCATAGACCTGCTCGCGATAGAATGGCGCGCCCTCGACGAGCCTCAACTTGAAGACCTTCTGCATCTTGCTGAAACCGTCGTAGCCGAACTCCTTGGCGAAGGAGAAGAGCAAAGGCGACTGAGCGCCGTCGAAACCGGTTCGCGAACCGGCCTATACCTCGGAACAGGAGATCTTCGGGAGAGACCCATGCGCCCATTTATCTTCGCCGCCGTCGGGGTCTTGGTCTTGGTGGCCAGCCCCGGAAACTCCCATGGCTACGGCGCCGACGAGTTACTGAGCTCCTGCTCGGAAGCCGACAACGCTGCCCGCTGGGGAGAGGTCGCGGAACTGGAGTGCGAGCAGTACATCCTGGGCTTCATCGACGCCCTGCAGGTCACTGGCGACACCTCCGTCTGTGCTCCCGAGCTGAACACCGCCGACGAAGTCCGCTGGGCCTTCATGCGCTGGGTGCACGAGGATTTCAGCGCCCGCAAAAGCCTGGACGCGGGCCCCGCGCTGATGAGCGCGCTCAAGGAAAAGTTCGCTTGTAGCTAGCCGTCGTCCCAGCCGGCCCGCCCCCGCCAACCAGTAAATCGCAGCCGGTATTCGCCCCGTCAAAATACCGCGCGCAAGAGGCGACAAGCGCCGGATATGATCCTGCCCATGGACCGGGAAAAGTTATTTCACTACCAATTACCTGGAACCGAGGGATGAGCGCTGATCGCCCGGGTTCAATTGATTTTGAGCAAACAAGGCAAGGACATTCGCAGTTGCCGGCCGATTTGGAATATCGCTGCCGCGCCCTCGTGAGCGAACTTGGCCTTGGCCGGGAAACGGACATGGTGCGTGTCGAGCCCCTGACCGGCGGCGTGGCGTCCGACATCGCTCGGGTCGATCTGCAGGACCGGGCGATCTGCGTGAAGTTCGCGCGGCCGAAGCTAAAGGTAGCGGCCGACTGGCGCGCGCCCGTGCATCGCAACGCGGCTGAATATGCCTGGCTGTCAGTGGCCGCGAAACTCCTTCCCAGCAGCGCTGTTCAGCTATTTGGCCGCTCCGAGTCGCAACACGGCTTCGCCATGGAGTTTCTCGCTGGCAAGGAGGTCTATCTGTGGAAGTCCGCCTTGTTGCGCGAAGCGCCGGACCGCCATGAAGCCGAGCAGGTGGCGGATATGTTGGGGCGCATTCATGCGGCTTCCGCCCAACCAGAATTCGACATAGCGCCCTTTCGCAACCGGGACGACTTCCGGGCACTTCGGATCGAGCCGTATCTGGGCTTCACCGCCACGCGCCACCCGGACCTGGCCGAGCCGATCGGCGCGCTTAAAGCGATGCTCTACGAAAGCCAGCAGGTGCTTGTCCATGGCGATGTCAGCCCAAAGAACATCCTGTTCAGGCTCACTGGGCCAGTGCTTCTGGACGCGGAGTGCGCGACAATGGGCGATGCGAGCTTCGACCCCGCCTTCTGTCTGAACCACCTGGTTCTGAAGTCAGTACACCTGCCAGGCACACGCGACCGCTTGCTGGGTGATGTGGGTAAGTTTTGGGCGGCTTATTCCTCCCATGTGTCCTGGGAGCCAGCGGAGACTCTCGAAGCCCGGATCTGCCTCCTGCTGCCGGCCCTGATGCTAGCAAGAGTCGATGGGAAATCTCCCGTGGAATACCTCGATGAAGAAGAGCGCTCCCTGGTGCGGCGAATTGCTGTTTCCTTGATACGGAGGCCAGAGGCGGACCTGAGCGCGTTCATCGCCAGACTGGCCGAGGAAGTGAGGGAAAAGAACGCATAATGGCTATCAAGACGGTGAAGGGACGGCGTGTTTGGGATTCCCGGGGAAATCCGACGGTCGAAGTCGATGTGATCCTTGAGAGCGGCGCGCTCGGGCGCACAATCGCACCGGCGGGGGCATCGCGCGGGACCCGGGAAGCCATCGATTTGCGCGACGGCGGACAAGCTTTGCGCGGCAAAGGGGTCGAACGCGCGCTCGCCAATGTGAATGGACCGATCGCCGCGGCGCTAACCGGATTGGAGGTTGCGGATCAGGCGGCGGCCGACCGCGCCATTCTCGGACTGGACGCTTCGCCGCTCAAGGAGACCATCGGGGGCAATGCCGCCGTTGCGGCGTCGCTCGCCGTGCTGCACGCGGCGGCGGCGGAGGCCGGCAAGCCGCTGTGGCGGCATGTGGCCGACCACTATGGCCGCGAAGCGTCTCTCCCCCTCCCGGAGATTCAGATCTTCGGGGGCGGCGCGCACGCGGGGCGCCGGGTAGATATCCAGGACTTTATGATCATGGTGCCCGGCGCCAAGGACTTCGACGAGGTCATGGAAGTGACGAATGCGGTCTATTTCGCCGCCGGCGACATAATGGCTGCGCGTGGTAAGCTTGCCGGCGTCGCGGATGAAGGCGGCTGGTGGCCCAGCTTCGACAGCAATGAAGAAGCATTGGAGACCCTCGTCACGGCGATCGAAAAGGCGGGCGAAAAACCTGGCGAGCGTCTGGTGATCTCTCTTGATATCGCGGCGTCGGAGTTTGGGAAGGACGGAGAATATCACCTGGCCCTGGAAAACCGTGCCTTGGACAGCAGCGCGCTCATAGACATGCTTGGCGCTTGGCTCGACGCCTATCCCATCGTCTCGATCGAGGATCCGCTGGGAGAGGACGACCCGGACGGTATGGCGGAGTTCACGCGCCGCTTCGGTGACCGGGTCCAAATTATCGGAGACGATTTTCTGGTGACGAACGCGGGTCTTGTGGAGCGAGCCGCCGCGGCGGGTGCTTGCAATGCGGTCCTGCTAAAAGTCAATCAGGCCGGAACGGTGTCGGAATCGATCGAAACGTTCCGGGCGGCGCAAGCGGCCGGCTGGGGTTGCGTGGTCTCCGCCCGGTCAGGGGAAACCGAGGACGTGTCGATCAGTCACCTGGCCACCGGCCTGGGGTGCGGACAGCTCAAAGTCGGTTCGTTTCAACGATCCGAGCGGATGGCGAAGTGGAACGAGTGCCTGCGCATCCAGGACAAGCTTGGCGCCGAGAGGTTCGTCAGAGGCAAGCCTCTCGAAGCGAGCTGGTGGGGCAAGAAGCGGAAGGGATGACGCCGACCAACCCGGCGGGAAACGATCTGACGGAAGCCCCCGAACCATCGAACGAGAAGTCTCCGGAAAAAGCCTGTGCCGATCCGGCATGGATCGTGCTACCGATAAACGGCCGCCCGAAGGATATGCTTGCCACCCGACGAGAAGCGGATTGGCGGCAAGCATGGATCATACTACCGAAATCGGGAATCTCTTATGCATCGGGTCGACAATCTCCAATATTCCAGCTGGTCGGAAGACATCTTCCGCCAGATGCGCGAGGGTGGAGTGGACGCCGTTCATGCAACGATCGCCTACCATGAGACCTTCCGTGAGATGGTTGCTCGGATCGAGGAGTGGAATCACCGGTTTGAGCGGTTTCCGGAGCTGATTTTTCCCGGGCTCGATGGCGACGACGTTCGGCGTGCAAAATGGGAAGGGCGCACGGCAATATTCTTCGGGTTCCAAAACCCTTCTCCGATCGAGGACGATATCGGCCTTGTCGAGGTCTGCCACACCCTCGGCGTCCGCTTCATGCAACTGAGCTACAACAATCAATCGTTGCTCGCGACCGGTTGCTATGAGGCGGAGGACGCTGGCATCACCCGCATGGGCCGCCAAGTGATCCGGGAAATGAACCGGGTCGGCATGGTCATAGACATGAGCCATTCGGCCGAACGCTCCACGCTCGAGGCGATCGAAATCTCGGAACGGCCGATCGCCATCACCCATGCCAACCCCGCCTTTTGGCATCCGGCGCTACGAAACAAGTCGGACCGTGTACTCACCGCACTGGCGCAATCCGGCGGCATGCTCGGCTTCTCCCTCTATCCGCATCACCTTAAGGGGAAATCCCACTGCACGCTCGAATCCTTCTGTGAGATGGTGGCGCGGACGGCCGAAACGATGGGCCCGGAGCGGATCGGCATCGGCTCCGACCTCTGCCAGAACCAACCGGACAGCGTTGTAGAGTGGATGCGAACGGGACGCTGGTCGAAAGACACCGACTACGGCGAGGGCTCGGCCAGCGACGCCGGCTTTCCACCGATGCCCGAGTGGTTCAAGGATAACCGGGACTTCGGCAATATCGAAGCTGGTCTGCGCGCTACGGGGCTGTCCGACGCCGAAGTCGCGGGCATCATGGGGGAAAACTGGCTGGCCTTTTACGACAAGAGCTTCGAGCGGCTTTCATGATCAAGGATCGCGTCGTGGAATCGTCACACCCCCAGGTCCCGTTGAGGCCGCCCGAAGTCGTGATGCGGCTTGCGCGCATGGGTGCATTTCATCAGAGCCGGTTGAGCTTCATGCGCGTTCTGTTGCGCCGGCTCAAGCGAGATCGCTGGCGGTTTGACCGTCCGATCTGGCGATTGAACGAAGAAGGTGTCGGACTCGCCACTTATCGCGCCACGGGGGCCGAGCGGACCTACACCCTTGTGGTGTTTAGCCACGATCTGCCAGAGGCACAGCGCTCCGACCGGGTGATCGCAAAAGCATGGGACGCCACTTTTACGCTGTTCGACGGCGACCCGGACGAAACAGACCTGAAACGCCTCTCCGAAGCCGTGCCCCTGCAAGAGGCTGGACGCATCTCAGAGCGCGAACTCAGCCTGTCGCGGGCCAATCGTTCGGTTCGGCTTTTCGAGTATGTCGTCGATTGCCTCGCCCGAGGCAGACAGCCCGAGCGTGCCAGGATCGAGCCGGTCGGCTATTTGATGCGCACCACGGCAGTCTACGGTGCCGGCAAGTTCGGCGCGGCCGACCGCGAGATCTGGGCGGACCGGCCCGAATTTCTAGGCTCTTTCCTACCGGAGATGCTCTCGGTCTGGCTGATCCGAGCCTTCACGCTAGACCTTGTCGAGCACCTCGCCCGCTGCCGCGCGCCCAATACCGCGATTGCCCTCGATCCCGAGTTGCGGAGGCGCTTTGGCGTGGGTAACGCGACGGGGCTCGGCATGGCCCCCTTTCTCGTCAACCATCCCGCCCTTATCCATACATGGATTCATGCTCGAGAAACGGCGTTGGCGCGCGTCCGTGCATTGCCGGAAGCGACCGCCTCGGCGATGACGGTCTTTCGCGACCGTCTTGCGCGCGCAAGGATCAATGCGCGGGACTGGAAGAGCGAACACCCGGTCCAGGCCGCCCGGCTCGTGGCCCTGCGGGCGGATCTCGACCGGCTGGCGGCGCATCTCGACGGCCAAAGCTCCGAGATACGGAATCCTTGGGACACACTCTACCTCTGGGCGGAGGCGGATCTGGGTCTGGAAGCCCAGGAACAAACGGTTTCGCTCATAATCGAGGCCCATCCCGACCTCGTCGACGACCTGCCCAATGCTATGGCCGCCGACGAGACGGCGAACTTCCGCATTGATGGGAAGATGCGCCTTTCCGCTCTCAAGAGGATATTGAGTGAGACCTACGCATGGGCTCTGGCTCTCGACTTCGCCAACCCGGTCGCGGTGGACCGCCTCTGGTACGTCTCGGAAGAGAAGCTCGAGCCACGTTTGGGCCAGCGGTTCGAGGAACCGCTCGAACCCTACGAACAGCCACTGGCGCCGGGGCGCGACGCAGCGGCTCTCTGGGCTGCGCTCAGTACTTGGGATCCGGGCGATAGCGTTGCGGCTTTCCTGCTGAAACACGCCGAGCACCGCCACATCGTGCGGCGAGCCCAGCGGGTGGCGCAGTTGCCCTACGCGGAAATTCGCGACAACACTGTTGGCGCGGACCTGTTTCCGATCGATATGTTGCGCTGCAAGCTTTCATTTTTCGGTGCAACGAAGTTCGATCCGCGCTCGGACCGCTGGGTTCGAATCACGATGTATCAGGGGGCTCCTTTCCCCTGCGAATTGGCAGCGATGGATCCGGACGATCTCGCTTATCCGCCATTGGACGAGGCATGAACTGGTCTCTTGGCGAGGTTCGTGCGCTCGCTGTCAAAGCCGGCCGTGGCGCCGGCATGCCTTGGGGCTTGGCGGAGGAAGCGGGCTTCGCGGTGCACTGGCTCGAAGCGCATGGCGCGCCAGGAGCCGCCGCGCTGTCGCGCTACCTGGAAGGCGGGTCGATCCTGAACAAGGCATGCCCCATCCTGCGTGGGGTAGAGTGGATGGATGCAGGCATCATTCTGACAGGAAGCGTGGGATCCGTTTGCCAGCCGTTGCTGCTTGTGCCTTTCCTTGCAAGCGCCGCCAAGGAGAGGCCTCACCAACTGATCTGGCCCAAGGTTAGGATCACGTTTGCCAGCAAGGGAATCGCGGCGACACAACGCCTCAGTGAGCTCTTGATACCCAAGGCGGACTGTAAGGTTGTGCCAGCCGAACCACTGCACGGGATCCTCTCTCGCAAGACCCGTGTGGACGCTTTCGAGGGTGCCGCGATCAACATCCTCGCCCGCCTCTCCGCCCGGACTTACGCTCCCGCAACTGAGCGGTCGCGCCGTCTGGGCGCGGGCAGCGGCCGCGAAGACGAAGATTAAAGACCGAAGGCCGCGCCATCTCTCCGCAAAGGGTCTTGGACGGACGCCACCGTTGTCCGGGAAACCGTCTATCGTTAGTCGAAGTCCGGCCAGCGCTCGAATACTTCGGCGTTCAGCACGTCAGTGCCCACAGCAAACTCGGCGGCCCGCCGGTCACCCAAACCAGATCGACCCACACTACAAAGTATTCAGCTGATTGCCTGGCAATATTTCCCTGAAATTGACGCTATTGTTGTAAACAAGCTTAATGACACCATTGTCATTCACATAATGATGACATTCTTCCGCGTTTCCCCATATATCAACAGTGTAGCACACGTCGCCATCATCGGTGACCTCCCAGATGCCGGCGCCGTCCTGCCCTTCCCATTTCACGAATAAATTAGCGTCGGGAGAATAATAGCCTCCGCCCTTGCTCCAAACTTCCGTGTTGCCCGAGACGTGGGCCAGCGCTTCGGCCTTGGTCAAACGCGAGGATCCGATGGTGGAGAGATTCTCCGCGGTGCTTTCACAGGCGGCTACGGCAAGAACAACGATTGAAGCCACAAACACCCTACGAACTTCGAATGCCATTTTCCTCCTCCTTGTGGCGAAAGCGCACCCAATCCATCTCGACGCGGATCAGCGTGAGCCCATTGCGATTCGGGACCGTACGATTGTACACGTTTTGCCAATAATCTCAGCCGCCATCTCAACCGTCATCTCAGGCGCCTCGCACCCCGCCAGGCGCGGTATGCAAAGGGCGTGAGTTTTTTTCTGGAGCCGGGCGGGAACGGTCCGCGCACCAGGGCCGTAATAAAGCCATAGGTTCATGCTTTCGCCGACGGCTGAACCGAAAATCAAGAGAAATCGGCCTTGTTAAAGTTTGTACCGAATAGTCTGTTATGTCAGTTAGTGACTGCGGTCGCGGTGCAGAAACAACAGTGCCGCGACCGCTATCTTCAGCAACAAAGCCAAGCCGTATGGCACGAAACAAGGGGCCGCTTCCTTGGCACCCGCGTGCGTAGCGCCTTAGGGATCATGAGAAGGCGCGCGATGAAAACCGAACAGCTACGCTCTCTCCTTTTTGCGTTTCGGCGCGCGCGGTGTGTTCTTCGCGACAAAGCTGTGGCCCTCCACCAGTTTCAGTAGATCAAAAGAGCTTATTAAGCCAACGACCTGCTTTTCATGGGTGACAACCACGTGGTGGATCTTCTGCTTGCGCATAATTCGAGCCGCCACGCTCGCATCGTTGTAGGCAGGAACGAGCGTCACTTCGCGAGACATGATCCGGCTCACAGGCGTATCGTCCTTAAGGCGTTTAGCGAGGTCCGTACTGGTGACGATCCCCACAGGCTCATTCTCGGTGCCTACGATCGGGATGGAATGAATCCGGTTCTTCTCCATCAAGCCCCTAGCGTGACTGACCGTGGTGTGGGGCGTCGCGGTGATCACGCGTTTTGCCATTAGATCGGCGATCCTAACCTTCACGATTGCCTCCTCTGCTGTCATCGGTCTTGCGACGGCGGGTGTTGGAACGGTAACCCTGTACGACAACCTGTTCGACCTCTCGGCGGGCGTCTTTGCCGTAAATCAAGCTTGCCGATGAGCAATCGGGCCCTGAGCTTCGGGAGGCCCCGGTTTCGGCCCATGTTCACCACTGGAATTCGCGGCGCGCCGGCCCAACCGCCGCGGTTCGCCCGACCGCATGCCTTACGGTTTGCCCAGCAAATCCTTGGGCGTCACGTAGCAATCCGGAAAACCATAGCCCCAACGCCACGGCAGGCCGGAACAGGGCGCTCCGCCAAAGCGCACGGCGATAAACAAGGCATTGGATATCGCGCGGTAGGCTTCGCGCACGCTGGTCTCCTCAACATTGTAGACACCGGCGATTTCGGCGAGGCGCCGCTCCCCGGTTTCCACGACGCAGAGTTTGAGCGCTTCGTCAGCGAGCAGTCGCGCTTCGAAGCTTGCTTGGGCGTCGGCGGTCATTCCCGCGCTGTGATAGACGCGGTCGTGATCGATACAGCAAGCCTCCCAAGGTGGGATGTTTCCGTGCACCGAAGCGAAGCCCGGGAATCGATCCACAACGACGGTCCAAACGGATGAGAGGCCTCCGCTGCAGCCGTCAGTCGTAAAGGGCGCAAGCGCGCCGTCTTCGCTCGCGCGGACACGCTCGAGCGCCCGATGCGAGGACATCTCGAAGTTCATTGCGCTTCGCGGGCCTCGCGAGTCGTCCGCCACGGCGGGAGCCGCCCATAGCGCGAGGATCGCGAGGACTCTAAGGAGATGCGTCACGATGGAAAGTCTCTGGCAAAGAGAGGCCAAGCCGTTCGGCCAGAAAAAGCATCATCCTTTCAGGCGCGCTCATCCGCGCGCGCACCGACAAGACATGCCGAGCAAGCGCTGGCTCATCGGTGATGATGCCATCGACGCCCATGGAAATCATGGCCGACATGCGAAGCGGATCGTTGACGGTCCAAACATAAAGGTCCTTGCCCGCAGCTTCAGTCGATGCCACGAGATGCGGATTGGCATAGGAAGCGCTGACGGCGACAAAATCGCCCTCCAGACGCGCTACGTCTCCAATCGCCGTCGCCGCGAGCACGCCCGCGTGCCAGTCCGGGCGCAGTTCCAGCATCTTTTGGACGGCAGGATACTTAAGCGACATGGTTGCGACTTGTTCGCCCATACCGACCCTCTCAACGATCTGCACGGTTCGGGCCTCAAGATCGAAATCATGGCCATAGTACTTCAATTCGATCAGCAATTTCGCCCGGCCCCGCGTGATCTCGAGCACCTCTTCCAGCCGCGGTATCCGCTCCGAAGCGTAGGCTGGGTCGAACCAGCTTCCGACGTCGATCGTGGCCAAGTCCTCCATCGTGGCATCCCAAATCTTCAGATCGACCCCTGCAAGCTTCATGAAGTCGCTGTCATGCATCACGACAACTTCCCCGTCCGCCGTCTCCTGAACGTCAACCTCCACCCAATCGGCGCCATCTTCAATTGCCTTACGGATCGAGGCGAGGGTGTTCTCGGGGCGCAGACCGGCGGCGCCGCGATGGGCGATAATCTCGACTTTGTCCGTTGCCTTGATCCGGTCGAGCAACAGCCCGCCCGCAACGAAACCGAGCACGATCAGAACGGCGCTCCCACCAAGAATAACCGGCACCGAGAAAAGTTGTTGGCCCTCCGGGATCTCTTTGCCCGCCTGGCTCGCGGGGTGCCCGAAAACCGTATTCAGTATGTCCGCCAAGGCACCCAAGGAAATGGCTGCCAAGAGCGTCTCCGCGAGGACCAAAGCCGCGGCCAGAATCACCACGAGCGTCAAAAACAGGCGCAGTGGTTGTTGGAAAACCCCAAGAAGGGTTTGCAGCAACAGGCTGAACCCGACGCCGATCGCAAAGGCAAGAAGCAAGCGGATCGCCAGCCACAGCAACAGATCCCGAAGCAATCCGGTCCTTCGCCCGGCCATCGATTGCCGGCTTACGGAGAACGACCGCCATGCGCCGATGCCGCCGAATAGGACGTGGTGCAAAGACAATGCCCAACTCAGCAGCCTGCTAACCAAGAGGGCTGTCATCGCAGCCAGCAACAAAGCGATAAGCGCGATTGCCGCAAGGAACTCCGGCGGCTTTCCGGAAAGGTAATAGTTTATGTCGTGCGAACCGATCAGCAGCTTGGCGACCAGCAAGCTCGCGGCGGCAAAGGGCGCGACGATCGCTAAGACCCTCAAGACAAGGAAGACCGCATAGCCGAGAAGTGCGGGAAATCGGCCGGCGAGCCTTCCAACGGCGCTGCGGATGGCCCCAATGCCCTGCACATCGGGCTGGCGAAGGTCCACGGTCATCGTGGCCAGGCCGATCACCGAACCGATCAAGACGACTGAAATCGCGGCAAGCGCCGAGCAGAAGCCAAGCGGGGAGAATAAGAACAGAACAATATCTTGATCCGTGAGCGCGGGCTGGCCAGAAACCGCGACAGCCACGGAGACGGCTATGCCTGTCACCGGCGCGATTATGGCCAAGCTGATCAAGCGCACGCCGATAAATATGGGTATGACGGATTTGCGGCGTCGCCACGACCGGGCGTAGGCGTCGAGTACGGAGATCCTCTCCATTGGCGGCATATGGTCAATCCCTTTAGACCTGCTGGGCTGCCCTGCGCGCGGCTCGAGGCGCTAGGGTGGAATTCCATAAACTCCAGAACGCGTTTCCTCGAATAGTGGCATATGCGGAGGCATGTAGGTGAAGAGGCTGAATGCCACCAATTGAACCGCGAGCAGAAATCCCCCCGCGACCACTCTGAACCCGGTTTTACGCAGGTACAAGAGAAGGCCCGCCGCCGTGGCCTGCCCAACGAAGATCGCAACAACGAAGATAGTGATGTCGGCCCAGAGGAGATTGCGGCCTAGAGCCGCTGTATAGGCATAGAACAGGCCACCCATCACAAGCGGCATCATCAGCAAGCCAAGCGATTTCGCGAACCAGTAGCAAAGGGTTGCATCCGGCCGGAGACACCGGCCAAGCAGCGCCCAAGCAACCGCGGGCCAGAAAGCAAGTTTCATATGCTCCCAGACTGACTCGTTTACGGCGGCGAAAACCGCCAAGGGGCGCCATTCCCCCGACCATTCAAAGGCGAAATGCAGCATCGCTCCGGCAAGCGCGATCGGTATCACACCTAGGAGTTCCCAGAAGAGAACAAAGCTGCGTTGGTTATTCACCGGTGAGATTGACATCGGCGCCCAGGTTGGAATCTCAGGGCCGTTGGATCAAGACGCCAAACCTCGCATTCCGGCGAAAGTATGGTGTCCCCTCTGCCGCCACACCGCGGGATCATGACGGGCGAACAGGCCAGAGTGTTGCGCGGCCATATCCTCCACCCTCATACTGCTTGGAAGGCAGAATCCTTTGTTGGCGCGGCGGCTGGTGACCGGCTTGGTTCCAAAAGCGAGTCGGCCTCGCGGCCCATTTCCTTCGGTGAGCAAAGATTGAGGGATGTATCCTACGATTTTTTGGGCCGCGTCGCTGTCGTCACTGGCGGCAGCAACGGCATCGGTGCCCAGATCGCGCGGCAATACCATGCGGCGGGTGCGACAGTTGTGATCTGGGACCTCGCGGAACCGAAAAACTTAGAGGTGCCGTGCAGCTTTCATCGTGTCGACATCTCCGAGCCGTCCCAGATCAATGCCGCGACGAGCGAAGTCGTCGAGCAGCACGGAAAGATCGACTTTCTTTCGCATAACGCAGGCTTCGCGGGCCCCACTCTGCCGGTGACTCGATACGACCCGGAGGTTTGGGCCAGGATCATTGAGGTCAATCTCAACGGGACATTCCATGTTTGCCAATCCGTGGTCCCGGAGATGGAGCGTGGGGGTTTCGGGAGGATCGTCAACATGGCCTCCCTCGCCGGTAAGGAGGGCACACCGAATGCCTCCGCCTATAGCGCCGCGAAGGCAGGCGTGATCGCGTTCACAAAGGCCTTGGCAAAGGAACTCGCCGAGACCGATATCCGGGTGAACTGCATCGCCCCCGCCGCCGTCAAGACCGACATCCTCGATCAGATGACTCCCGAGTTCGTGGAGACAATGATCCAAAAATCCCCGATGAAGCGTCTGGGATCCACGGCGGAGGCCGCCGAGTTGGTCATGTGGCTCAGCTCGTCGGCATGCACCTTCAACTCCGGTGCCGTCTTTGATCTTTCCGGCGGCCGGGCGACCTACTAATGCGCGGAGGCGAGCACCGTCTTCCCGAGAGGTGCGGTGGAGCGTTGCGAGCTTGGCGATAAAGGGGATACGGGATGAAAGCGACCTTTGACTATTCGGGAGCCAAGGTGTTCGTGTTTGGCGGGACCAGCGGGATAAATCTTGGCGTTGCCGAGTGCTTCGCGAAGGCGGGCGCCACGGTCGCGGTCGCGAGCAGGAGTCAAGAAAAGGTGGACGCGGCCGTTGATCTGCTTTCCGCCTTCGGTCCCGCGTTTGGATTCGCCGTCGACGTGCGGGACTCGCAAGCCGTGGCCGATGCCCTTGCGGACTTTCACCGCGCTTCCGGGGAGATCGATGTGCTCATTTCCGGCGCCGCGGGCAATTTTCCCGCAACGGCCGTCAGCATGAGCCCGAATGGTTTCAAAGCCGTCGTGGATATCGATCTGATGGGCACCTTCCACGTGCTTCGGGCCGGCTATCAATATCTGCGTAAACCCGGCGCCAGCGTTATCAATATTTCAGCCCCCCAATCTTCAATCGCCATGGCGATGCAGTCACATGTGTGCGCCGCCAAAGCTGGCGTGGACATGCTGACAAAGTCGCTTGCCATCGAATGGGGTCCAGCAGGGGTGCGTGTGAACGCCATCGTTCCCGGCCCGATCGAAGGCACGGAAGGCATGGCCCGTCTCGCCCCCACCGAGGAGTCGGCGGCCGCGGTTAGGAACTCGGTCCCTTTGCGCCGCTATGGAGCTGCCGAAGAGATTGGCGCGGCCTGCATGTATCTTTCATCCGAAGCGGCCTCCTACGTGTCCGGGGCGATATTTCCCGTGGATGGCGGGTGGCTGGCAGCGGGCGTGCCCGTTTCGCTCGGAGGCTAAGCCATGAGCCCGCCGCGAGCGGAAGACACGCGGTTCCGCCAGTTTCGCCCTTTTGTCCTCGAATGGGACTTTTCCGGCCGAAGGAGTCGTCGAGGCGCCGCAATCAGAGTTGACCTGTGCCTCGCCCTAAGGGGAGAATCGGCGGGAAAGGCGGCGCGCCGGTCGCTTCGCCAATCGGTTCGTCAACCTTCGCCAATCCAGATCGAGAAGACAGGCTGATGTCAAAGTCCCAAGAAACTTCGACCCGCGAAGCCGCCGTGAGTGCCAAAGCGACGACGGAGATTAGGCACCGAGACTACGAGTATGTCCGCTCGCGCTTGCTGCAGCGCCAGGAAGTAGCGTTTCTCGACGTTCGCGAGGAAGCGCCGCACGCGCAGGGCCATCCTCTATTCGCCGCTAATTTTCCCTACGCGAGGATAGAACTGGACGCCTACACCAAGCTGCCGTTCAGGGGCGTGCCCATCGTTACCATCGACGATGGGGAAGGACTGGCCGAGCTTTCCGCGATGCGGCTGCGGGACCTTGGCTATCGTGACGTTGGGGTCTTTGCGGGCGGGATCGCCGCTTGGACAGCGGCGGGAGGAGAGCTCTTCATCGATGTGAACGTGCCGAGCAAGGCATTCGG